>JBAZHY010000044.1:0-9039 GCA_041652175.1 Pedobacter sp. | reverse complement strand
ATAATACATTATCTACAAGAATAAGTCCACCGGGTCTTACCCGGTCTATAATCATATGATAATAAGTTTCATTATTTTTTTTATCGGCATCAATAAAGACAAGGTCGAAGGTTTCAGTTAACCCGGGGATAATTTTCCCTGCATCACCAATTTTATAGACAATCTTATTTTCGATTCCTGATTTTCTGAAAGAAGTTCTGACCATATCCTCCAGTTCCTCATTAATATCAATGGTGTATATCAGTCCGTTTTCTCTCAGGCCCTCCGCCAGACATAATGTTGCATAACCGGTAAATGTTCCGATTTCAAGTATCCTTTCAGGGCTGATCATTTTACTGATCATACTCAGTACCCTGCCCTGATAATGTCCGGAAAGCATTCGGGGCATGGAAACCTTCAGGTGGGTTTCCCGATTAATATGTTTTAACAGGTCATTTTCCGGTTCACAGGAATTTTCAAGATAGTTGGTGAGTTCTTGGCTTAGTAGCTCCATGAAACAAAGATAGGTATTTAGAGTTTTTGGATCATTTTTCAATTATACTATCCTGAACGCCCGGTATCTGCCGGTATTATAAAATCACACTATAAAAAATGACAAATGGTAATACTATTCTGAATTATAAACCCATACTTTTCTTTTCGAGGTAAGTTTGAAGAATGATGGTAGCAGAGATAGTGTCCAGTCTGGCTTTATTCTGACGGTCTGTTTTTTTCAGACCACTTTGTGCTATAGTTGCTGATGCCATTTTTGAGGTGAAGCGTTCATCAATTCTTTCTACAGGAATTTCAGGGAAGTTCTTTTTCAGGGTTGTAATAAAGCCTTTGATATGCGGTGTTGATTGCGAGTCGGTTCCATCCATTTGTTTTGGTTCACCTACCACAAAAAGTTCAACCTGCTCTGAGGATAGATATTTTTTCAGATAATCAATAATATCTTTAGGATGAACAGTATCCAGACCAGTCGCAATAATCTGCAGCGGGTCGGTTACCGCAATGCCTATGCGTTTTGTTCCGTAATCAAAAGCAAGAATACGCATGTTCTCCCGGTTGTTTTGGCAAATATATGATTTAGTGCAATTCGAATTATTCCCCGGCAAATTTCTCACAAAGATCTAGTGTGCTTTTCACATCCGCCAACGTAGTCCTTGGGTTTATTAAGCACATTCTTAATACTATCTGCCCCTGAAGAATAGTGGTTACCAGTAGTGCTTCTCTTGAATCCATCATTCTGGCAGATATTCTCTGGTTAATCTGGTCAAGTTGCTTTTCGGTAAGATTTTCATTAACCGGATTGTATCTAAAGTTGATGATGGCTAAAGTAGCCGGTGAAATAACCTCCCATTTCTTACTTTTTCTAAGTTCGGCTTCAACCTGCTCAGCCAGGGCCAGATTATAATCGATAGCTTTTCTAAAAGCCTGAAGCCCGAAGGTTTTAACAGACATGTAGAACTTGAGGGCCCTGAAATGCCTGGTCAGCTCTATTCCATGATCATAAAAATTAATTTCCGATTCATTTCCTTCAATATCCCTCAGATAGACGGGTTTCTCTGTAAATGTTCCGCTTAACCACTTATGATTTTGTACCAGCAAACAACCGATTTCATAAGGCTGGAATAACCATTTATGGGGATCTATTGTTATGGAATCTGCGTTTTCAATGCCTTTAAGAAGTTTTTTGCCTTGTTTTGATAAAATTACAGCTCCACCGAAAGCTCCATCTACATGCAGCCAGATATTTTCTTTTTTGCAGATTGCGGCCAGATCTTCCAAAGGGTCTACGGTTCCTGTATTGGTTGTTCCTGATGAAGCAATTAAACAGAAGGGCTGCAGGTTTGCCAGTTTGTCTTTGGCAATGGCATTCTTCAGTTTATTTATGGAGAGTTTAAACTCCATATCGGTGGGGATAATCCTTACCTGCTCTTTTCTGAATCCGAGAATATTTATGGCCTTGATGTTTGAAGAATGTGCCTGGTCTGAAAGATAGATTACAGCTTTCGAAAAATCCTCTCCGCATTTTACTTTTCTTGCAGTAGCCAGAGCTGTTAAATTGGCCATTGATCCGCCGCTGGTAAAGATTCCACCCCCCTTTTTTACAGGAAAGCCAAATAGCTTCAGCAGCCAGTTCAAAGTACTGATCTCTATTCCTGCAGCAGCAGAAGATCCTGCCCAGCCCCCTCCGAAAATATTAAATCCGGTTGCCAGTGCATCAGACATCACACTTATATAGTTGCTGGGTCCGGGAACGAAAGCATAAGTTTTGGGATGGGTCATGATATTGCTGTGAGGCATGACATTGTTCAAAACAAATTGGAGAACCTCCTCTGCAGGCATTGGATTTTCAGGGGCCTTTTCTGAGAAAAGACTGTCGATTTCCTTACGGGTTGCAATATTAGCTACCGGAAGCTTACGATCCTGGTTTTCAAAATGTTCGACAATAGCATCTACGACTTTATAGCCGAAGTTCTGCATTTCCTTTCCGGAAAGATGTAATGGGGAAGTATGATGAGATTTCAAGGGATATATAATTGGTTAGATCAAAATTAGGTTTTTTTAGACCTTAATAGCAATACCCGCACATTATATCAGCAGAACATTCATTAATTCCTGATAATTACGCATCTATACTAAACATCTTTTTTCTTATTTTGCACCATGCAGTTTGGAGAAATTATAGGTCAGGAAGCTATCAAAGAGCAGTTGATACAGTCGGTCTCTGAGAACAGGGTAAGTCATGCCCAATTATTCCTGGGTCCGGAGGGTTCCGGAAATTTTGCCCTTGCTCTGGCCTACGCTCAGTTTATCTCCTGTACTGACCGCCAAACAGCAGATAGTTGCGGTGTATGTTCATCCTGCAGAAAATATAACAGGTTGATTCATCCCGACCTTCATTTTTCCTATCCGTTTTTCAGAGGTGGCGAAAAAGAAGACTCTATGCCTGATCTTGAAGAATGGCGTGACCTGGTTATCAGTAATCCTTATTTTGATCTGGAGGAATGGCGATTACGTTTGGATGCCCAAAATAAACAGCCGAATATCAATAAGGCCGAATGCCTGAATATTCTGCATAGATTATCTTTAAAGGCATTTGAATCTGAATATAAAACGATGATTATCTGGCTTCCTGAATATTTAAAAAACGAAGGAAACAGATTGCTTAAAACCCTTGAAGAACCGGCTGAAAAAACCTTGATACTGCTTGTGGCAAATCATCAGGATCAGATACTGAATACTATTTTGTCGAGAACTCAGCTGGTTAAAATACCTGCACTCACTAATCAGAATATTACTGATTATCTGATAAATAGTAAAGATCTTCCTGAAACACAAGCTTCGAGGATTGCTTACCTAAGTGAGGGTAATCTGCAAACAGCACTTAATTTTCTGAAAGAGGAACAGAGTGATAATTTTCATCATTTTTCTTCCTGGATGAGAATGACTTTTGCTGATAAGGGAGTGCAGATTGTAACTTTTGTGGATGAAGCTTCAAAGTTGGGTCGTGAAAATCAGAAAAACCTGCTCAGATATGGGATTCATTTGATCCGTGAATGTATTATGGTACTTTCAGGAATGGAGTCTCTGGTACATTTGCAGTCGACCGAACTTGATTTTGTTAAAAACTTCAGTCGTTATATGGATCTGGCAAAGGCCGAAGCCATAGTAAATGAATTGGAAAAGGCGCATTATCATATTGAACGTAATGCAAACCCTAAAATTTTATTTTTAGATGTATCTTTACAATTCGTTAAAATTTTAAAGTTTAATACGCTCCCGGTTGGGACTCAATATATACTGAATTAGATATGGGTTGTGGAAGTTGTTCAACAGGCGGATGTGCGCCTGCCGGCTGCAAGAGTAATGGCACCTGCCTTACTAACGGTTGCAGCAAATTAGATGTTTATGATTGGTTGGCACATATGGATATGCCGTCTAATTATAAACCGTTTAATATCATTGAAATAAAATTTAAGGGTTCCAGAAAGGAGTTCTTTCTAAATACAGAAAATTTATACCTCGAAGCGGGAGAGCTGGTTGCTGTTGAAACCACTACAGGTGGTTATGATATTGGCCATGTTTCCCTGACCGGAGAGCTTGTTCGTATGCAGCTTAATAAACGGCATGTACGAACCGATGATGTGGTTAAGAAGATCTATCGTAAAGCAACGCCTGCTGATGTTGATAAATGGAAAGTTGCCAAAGAGCTTGAATTTGAGACGATGCATAAAGCCAGGGTTCTTGCCAAAGAACTGGGCCTGGCCATGAAACTGAGTGATGTGGATTATCAGGGCGACAGAACCAAGGCTACCTTTTATTATACTGCAGAAGGAAGGGTTGATTTCAGGGAGCTGATCAAAAAAATGGCTGAGACGTTCCGTATCCGGATTGAGATGCGGCAGATCGGTATGCGCCAGGAAGCCAGTCGTTTGGGTGGTATTGGATCCTGTGGGCGCGAACTTTGCTGTTCTACCTGGCTTACAGATTTTAAAACTGTTTCAACTTCTGCTGCCAGATACCAGAACCTTTCATTGAACACACTGAAACTGGCCGGACAATGCGGCAAGCTTAAATGCTGCCTGAATTATGAGCTTGATACTTATATGGATGCATTGAAAGATATTCCGGATAATATAGAGCGTTTAGAAACTGCAACCGGAACGGTAAGGCATCAGAAAACAGATATTTTCAAGAAATTAATGTGGTTCAGTTATCCGAATGATGAGAACTGGATCGCAGTGGATATTGCCCGTGTTAAAGAAGTTCAGAAGCTGAATAAGGAGGGTATCAAGCCCGAATACCTTAAAGAAGAAGTTGCTGAAAAGGATCAGGAAATAACACCTAAAGTATTTGATTATGAGAATGTTGTAGGGCAGGATAGTTTAACCCGGTTGGATAATAAAGGTGGAAGGAATAAGAAGAATAATCGAAAAAACCGCAATAAATCCAAAGCCCAGAGCCCTCAGTCACAGGCAGATTCAGGAGTAAGTACTAAGATTAATCCGGAAAATAAACCAAAACCTGTACAGGCTAATAAACCTTCTGCTAACCAGGGTGCAGCTCCTTCTGAACGTCCGTCAGGGGCTAACCGTAATAATAACAGGCGTAAGAAGAATAACCGGAACAACAACCGGGAGAAACCATCGGCAGAATAGTTAAATGAAATTATTGAAAAAGCCATTTTTATTTTTTGTGTTTCTGACAAGTGTTTTCACTTCCTGCAGGGATTCTGTAACAGTTGTTGATTCGAACGTTGAACTCGATAAGCATAACTGGAGTTATACTGAAAAAGTGAGTATTCCTGTAAATATTGAGGAAACAGGAATTCCTTATAATATTTATTTGAACCTTCGGCATACCTCTGATTATAAATATTCGAATATCTTCTTACTGATTCACGTCACAGCGCCGGATGGAAAAAAAACTACTGAGCGCAAGGAGTTTAAACTCGCCCTGCCAGATGGCGAATGGCTGGGTAGTGGCTCCGGAAATATGTATAGTTATCAGCTGATGATCAGTGAGAATTATAAGTTTCCGCTTAAGGGTAAGTATTTAATCGAACTTGAGCAAAATATGCGCGACAATCCTTTAGATCAGGTAACAGATGCGGGTATTCGTGTCGAAAAAGGGATTAAATGATGAGTGTTTTTAAGCAATTCCTTCTCAGTATTTATTTTATATGGCTGACAATATTTTTAATTGTCTTTTGCCTCTCTTCCGTGATATTGCTGAAAGCAGATCACCCTCTTTATATTTTTTCGATGATCTGCGCTCCGGTTTTGTTTTTGTTGCAGCGTTACCGGAAAGCTTTGAAAAGAAAGGCCGAATAATTCAGACATCTGCAAGACCATGCTGGCGGGCAAATTTAAGTACACCTGCCACATTTTTTGAATTTAGTTTTTTCATAATATTCCTCCTGTGAGTGCTTACCGTAAACTCACTTATAAAAAGACTTTCACCAATTTCTTTACTTGTAAGCTCTTTAGCAATCATTTTTATGATTTCTACCTCACGCCGGGTAAGCTGGTATTTTTTCATAAAGTCGTCAATAAAATAAGGGCTTTCGTCAATTTTTTCAGGAAGAACTTTTTCGTCGAAAAAGAGTTCCCCTTTCAGTACTTTAGCAATTGCCTCTTTTAAAGTCTGGGAAGGACTGTTTTTTAACAAATATCCATGAGCCCCTAGTTTCTTAATCTCTTCAATAAGCTGTGGCTGATCGTAATTTGTTAAGATGATGATCTTCAGATCGGGAAAATCCCTTCTTAAGATAGCAAGAGTTTTAATGCCATCAAGCTTTGGCATATTCAGGTCGAGCAAAACAAGATCTGCAGGGTTTAAGATCAGGCTGTTAATAAGCTGATTACCATTGTTGACGGGATTCAGAATTTCCAGGTCATCAAGTTCAGATAGAATTGAAATCAGTCCCTCAATTAATAATTGATGATCGTCTGCAATAATCAGTTTCTTCATTTAGGTAGTTTTTACAGGTATTTCAATGATGGTCATAAGACCTCCATCAGGCTTTCTTGAGATCTCAATAAGACCCTGAAAGTAGTTAATTTTAGCTTTTATATTAGCCAGTCCAATTCCATTTTTTATTCCGGCTTCTTCAAACATTCCGACTCCATTATCTTCAACCATTATTGAAATTCTGTCTTCATCTTCAATTAATTGTAGCAGGCAATGACTGGCCCCTGAATGTTTGAGGATATTATTGAGTAACTCTTTTATTATTCTGTAAAGATCATTTTGTATCGTCAGGAATACTTTTTCAGAAGTATCGAATCCTATAATTACATATTCAATTTTTATTTTATCTGCTGAATTAATTCCTTCGATCAGATCGGTTATTGCATTTTTGAAACCATACTTTTCTATAGCTAAAGGTGTAAGTGTATGGCTGATATTTCTTACTGTCTGAGATATAGAATCCAGGACTTCTCCGGTTTTTTTAAGTTTTAGAACAGATGAATCAGCACTGATATTATCCAATATTGACGACACTTGCAGGGTAGCCAGCGAAAGCATCGAGCCAATATCATCATGTAACTGATCTGCTATTTTTTTTCTTTCCAGTTCCTGGGTTTCTATGATACGATCAGTTAACTCTTTTTGTTTTTTATTTACCTCAAGTAACAGTATTTCCTTTTCGTTTTTGTAATTATTAAATCTGTTTGCGAGTCCGAAATTCAGAATGATGATTTCAATTACAAGGCCGGTTTTTATACCATACTCAGATAAAAATTTAAGTGGAGCTGCCGAGCCGCCACTGTGGATCAGTATCTCGGCAACTGAAAAGATGATCAGGGCGGATATGGAAAATAAATAGTACCAGGCCTGAGGGTTTTTCTGACGAATTTTTTCGGCAAGACTGAATGCTATAAGTATATGGGTGCTTAGACCCAGAATGATTAGCATTCCCAGGAAAAGGAAAAGATTTGCCCCTATACTGCTTGGGAGCAGGAGAAATATAAGGGCTAAAAACAGGGATAACACCTTTACTACCCATATTGGTTTATAAAACCGGCTTTCTTTGCCCTGTCCGATAAATACCTGCATAAACTGCAGAAGCATGATGGTTGCCAATGCGTTGAAAACAGGTCTGGCCCTGCTTGCAAAATCTGGAAAGTCGGGCCAAAAGTATTGAAATCCATAACCCTTATTGGCAATGATCCACAAGCTTCCGGTTAAAATATAAAGAACATAATAGAGATATAGTCTTTCCCTGACGGTGATAAAAAGGAAGCAGGCGAAAGCCAGGACCAAAACAATGATTCCCCATAATAATCCTGTAATCAGATTTTCATTCATCGCTTGCTGATAGAAGAGTTTATTGGCAAGGATTTCGGCATGTAACTGAAGTGATTCACCGTGTTTATCAATTCGGAGCAGGTAGATATCCCCGGTTTTTCCTTCTAATGGAAAAACAAACAGATGGTGTTTTATAGGCCTTTGTTTAAAAGGGAAAAAGTCGCCTGTTGTATATTTAAGTATAGTACCTGAACTATTTGAAATAAAAAAGTTAAGCTTGTTAATATGAGCATTCCCGATAATCAGTTTCTGGTTGGGATCATCGGTATCTGCCCTGATTGCCAGCCAGAAAGCTGAGTTTGTAAATCCCGGATTGAAATTACTTTCCGGAAGGATTCTGAACTTCCCATTCTCGAATAATCGCTGAACATGTTGGGGTGTTAACCGGAGACTTTTGTCTTCCAGAATATAGATTTCTGATGCAAAGGCACTTTGAGAAATTATAAATAAGAATAACAGATAAATAAATTTTCTCATTCGTAACTATTTAAATATCCGGTGCCTTATTAATGCCGGCAATACTTTACCCAAACTCTTCATGCTTTAACAGGGTGCGGGTTATAAATAATAATTTACAGAAATACCTGGTTATAATAAAATGAGCAGGTTTTCAAGTTTCATTCCCCTGGATCCTTTTAAAAGTACAGTTGCATTTTTAACCGGATTCTGCCTCATTGCCTCAGATGCATCTGAAGTATTCCGATAAAATTCCACACCTGAATGGTCAGCCAGTTTGAAGAACTCCTCACCTATAAGAATTCTGCGTAAGACTTTTATATTCATTGCCTTTTCGAGGATCATCCGGTGTTCCTTTTCTGCTTCTTCGCCCAACTCAAACATATCTCCAAGAATTAATACCTTATTATCAGACTTTGTGGATTCAAGATTATCCAAAGCAACAAGCATACTGCTTGGATTGGCATTGTAATAATCACAAATAACAGTATTCAAGGCTGTTTTTACGATTTGAGAACGATTGTTTAAAGGCTTATATTGATGAATTCCTGCATCTATCTTCAGCGGGTTCATACCGAAGAAACTGCCTATACAAATAGCAGCGCAGATATTGTCAAAGTTATAGGTTCCGGGTAAGTGGGATATGGCTAAATAGCTTTCTTCTCCCCTTTTAGCCCATTCAACGATTAAAAAGGGATCTGCTTCCTTCAATCTGGCGGAGATATAATTTTCTTTGGCTTCCCCGTAGCTTATGCAATTATTCAAATCCCTTTCTTTAGC
>JBAZHY010000043.1:0-9177 GCA_041652175.1 Pedobacter sp. | reverse complement strand
CTACACATCGTGATGATCTGGGTAATGCATTAGAAGTTGATGGCAAGGTAGGGGCTATTACCTGGGCTGTTCTTTTTGGCACGGCTAGTGTTTCGAGTACTAATAATGCTCCAAATAGCATGCTTACAGAAACTTTACGAATTGCCAGATCGCAGGTTGGGGTAATGGAAGAGCCACCCGGAAGTAACCGGGGTGTTATGGTCAATCAATATCTGCATTCTGTTGATTGTCCGCCGGGCCTATACTGGTGTGCCGGATTTGTTTACTGGTGTTTTGAGTCGGCTGCCAAAAACCTGCATAGGGAAAATCCACTTTATAAAACAGGTGGATGTTTAATGCATTGGAACAAATCAAGTGGAACAAAGATTAAAGGTGCTGAAGCTGCAGCCAACCCATCTCTTGTCAGACCGGGACAAATATTCATTATTGATCATGGCAGAGGTATGGGACATACCGGTATTATTGAAAAGGTAGAGGGTGGTTTTATTCATACCATTGAAGGGAACAGTAATCCAACAGGAAGCAGTAATGGGATTGGTGTTTTCCAGCTCATGCGAAAGATTGTGAAAATAAATAGGGGTTTTATAGAGTATAACTAAACTGTAATTATAAAGGATCTGTAAGGTGTTTGCAAGCCCGGAAAGTACCACGAAGAGCACAAGTATTGCCAGAAAACAGGCTGATACAAACGTTGCTTTTTTCAGAAAAGCTGATGACCCCGGTTTTTTTACTGAAAAAAGTACAGGGACTTTTTTTGGATCTGCGGTACAAACTAAATTAAATATCAGTCAACCTGATGATCCTTATGAAAAGGAAGCTGATCAGGTAGCAGAAAGGGTTATGCGCATGCCTGAGACTGCAAGTCATATTGAAGGAGGGGATACAGGGGAAGAAAAAGTACAATTAAAGGAAGAAGGAGATGAAGAAATACAGCCAAAACTTCAGATCCCTCAAATAAGCTCAGTCCAGTGTAAGGAAGATGAGGAGAATCTTCAGGCAAAATTTTATAACAGTTTGCAGAGAAGGGATTATGAGGGGAATAATGAGTTTAATGATAACTTCAATGAAGTATCTGGCGAACAGTATTCGATCAATAGGAAATCTATTTCCTTATTTCAGTCAAATGTAATACAACGAAGCGGGAGAGGACCCCCTCAGACTACATCATCCTTTGAACATACATTAAACAGCAGCAACGGAGGCGGTAGCGCTATGTCACCTGAAACCAGAAGTTTTATGGGCAGCCGCTTCAATGCTAATTTTGATGATGTACGTATACATACCGGCAGCACAGCAGAAATGTTGAGCAGCAATATCCATGCTCAGGCTTTTACGCATGGTAATAATATTTATTTTAACAGCGGTAAATACTCCCCACATACTGCTGAAGGAGGCTTATTGCTTGCTCATGAACTCACTCATACAGTTCAGCAGGGTGCTGTTAAGACTAACCAAACTCCACATACTGTTTCCAGAAAAGAAATCATTCAGCGAAGTGCTGATACAAATTCCACTGTTCCGCAATTAAATACCGCTCTGGCAAAAGCTAAGGGGGAAGAAGGTAAGGTGAATGCCAACAAAGAAGGGCCCGATGGTTATCGGGAAGGTTGGGAGCGATTATTGGAATATTTTAAAACCACATTCGGAGAGGATAAAATTATAAGTGGAAATGGAGGAACTGCAGTAAGGGGTGCGGTTAGTGAGATGGATATTAAGAAAAAGCGACAGGTTATGGGCATGCGTCCAAATCAGCCAAGGCCAAGTACAGACGACAGGGTGATGCGTGATGCTATGCCCAGCTGGTGTGGAATCTTCGTATTCTGGGCCCTAAATAAGGGCGGAATTCCTATGAAAAAATGGGAGTTAGGAGGTCGTATGGTTAGTCCTGAAGCCGCAAGGGCACCTGGAGAAACACCACAGACCGGAGATATAGCCTATCGAAATGAGTTTTCTCATTTTGCAATTGTTGAGAAAGTAATCGGAAGTACAGTTACGACGGTGAATGGAAATACGTCAGGCGAAGATAACCTTGGTGCACAGGTGCAAACTCGTGATCATCCAATATCCGGCTGGACCGCATTTTTCGATCCATTGAAATTAAAAACCGGTGCTCTTGGCGATGGAGAAGGAACTCAGATCGAAGAAAAGCCAAAAACTTTAAGAGAACTCAGAAAAGAGTTATTTAACATCTTCAGAAAAGAAGATTCTGATCAGGACGAAATAACGGCTTCGGATGATCATACAGATATTCAAGCTAAATCTGAGCTAAGCGATTGGAGCGTTAGTGGTGCAGGTGATCTTGTTAAAACACAGAACCCTAATCTTAACCAGGAAAATGAAATCCAGTCTAAAGAAGAAGGGGAACAGGAAGATGAAATATCCGGAGGGATGATTGAGCATAGTTTGCAAAGAAAAACCAGCCCGGCTGTTCATCAATTACCTTTTAATAATACAGATTGTATTACGCAACGCAAAGAATCAGAAAACCCGGTATACTCTGTTTCAGCAAATAGTATATCAAATAATTTATCATTTATACAAAAACAGGAAGAAAGTTCAGAACATAACCGGGGACCGCCGATTTTGCAAAGGACAAGCAGTAAAGCAGTTCAATGTTCATGGTTTGATGATGCATTTTCTGCAGTTACATCTTTTGTAGCCGAAACTCTGGAAGCCGGAAAGCGTCTGTTCCTTAATGAGGCCAGGGATTTTGTTATGGCCATACCTGGTTATAGGGCACTTAGAGTCATTTTAGGCGAAGATCCGATTACGGGGGAAGAGATTGAACAGAACGGTCATACCTTCATCGAAGCTGCATTTGATATTATGCCTGGTGGTAGATTATTACACCAGAAACTGAATGAACTGGGTGCCTTAAATGATGCAGCCTTATGGGTTGATCAGCAGATCGCTACGGTCCACGGATTGGTTCAGGGTGTAATTAGCCGTGTCAGCCGGTTTATTGAGAGTTTAAGTCTGGAACGACTGGCATCTCCGCGCCAGCTGTTTGAGGAGGCTGGAAATATTATATACTCAACCATTCGGAGTATAATTGATTTTGCTGTTACGGCTGCTGCCGAATTGCTTGAGACTGTAAAGCGATTCCTTTTAACCCAAATTGTAGAATTTGTCAGAAATCATACTACGGCCTATCCACTGTTAATTGTAGTTCTTGGCCAGGATCCGATTACCGACGAACCTGTCGAACGTAATGGTACTACTATTCTGAATGCTTTGCTTGAGCTGGGTGGCGAAGAGGGAATAGCCCAGCGTACTCAAATGCAGGAAACCGGAACCTTTCAAAAGGTAGCCGACTGGATTGATCGTGGGATAGCTGTATTCAATGATGCATATGATCAGATAAAAACCGGATTCACCACTATTTGGAGCAGAGTGTCAATAGAGAGTCTGATGCATCCTGTTGATACCTTCAATATGATTTATGATCAGTTTGCTGCACCCGTACAAAGGGTTTGGGATTTCGTAAGGGATACAGCAATAGTCATCCTCCGCTTTATAAAAGAGGTCTTAATGCGAAGATTATCTACCTGGGCCAGAACAGTCAGAGGTTTTGCCCTGGTTACTGTGATTATTGGAAAAGATCCGTTCACTGATGAAATTGTTCCCCGGACAATGGAAAACCTGATCAGAGGATTTATGAGTCTGATGGAAGGAGGAGAGGATCAGTTTAATCAGCTTAAAGAATCCGGTGCGATAGAGCGAACCACAGCGCGCATAGAAGCGGCAGTTGCCAGACTGAATATGACTCCTGCATATATTGTGCAATTGTTTACCAGTCTGTGGAATTCCTTTAGTTTAAACGATCTGGCTCATCCGATACAGGCTTTTGAACGGATTATTGCCCGGTTTGGAGAACCTATCGGAAGGTTGATTGCCTTCGTGGTGGAAATCATCCGTATTGTAATTGAAGTAATTCTTCAGGTGATGAACTTCCCTATAGCCCTGATAGGTAACATCATTACCAAAGCCATGCAGGCATTTGATCTGATTAAGGCTGATCCGGTTGGTTTCCTTAAGAATTTATTGAAAGCAATCAAACAAGGATTTGTACAGTTCTTTGATAATATCTTAAAACATCTGATGGCTGGTTTGGTGGGCTGGTTAACCAGCGAATTAAAGGATTCAGGTGTAAAAGCACCTGAGGATTTTACTTTACGAGGAATTATTAGCTGGGTACTGGAAGTTCTCAATATTACAATGGAAAAGATCTGGGAAAAACTGGCTGCTCATCCTCGTATTGGTCCCGAAAGAGTAGCCCGGATCCGAAGCATGATCAATACATTAGAAGGAATCTGGACATTCATTAAAGATGTGCAGGAAAGAGGAATGGCTGCTATCTGGGATAAGATAAAGGAACAGCTTACAAATTTATGGGATACGGTTCTGGGAGCAGTTAAAAACTGGATCATGGAACAGATTGTGAACAGAATAGTAACCAGACTGTTATCCATGCTCGATCCTACAGGTATTATGGCTGTGGTAAACAGTGCCATTGCTCTATACAGTGCCATCCAATCGTTCATAAAATACCTCCGTGAGATGCTTGAGATTGTTAATTCATTTGTGGAGGGTGTAGTCGAAATAGCAAGCGGCAATACCAAACGTGCCGCTGATTATCTGGAAGGTACTTTGGCAAGAAGTATACCGGTGATTATTGGCTTCCTTGCAAACCAGGTTGGACTGAGCGGTATTGGAAGAAGAATTGGAGAGATGATTGAAACCGCCCGCGGTCTGGTGGATCAGGCATTAACATGGCTGGTGAATAAGGCAGTGGATGTTGGAGGAAGATTGCTTGAAATGGGAAGGTCTGCAGCGAATACTGTTCTTGGCTGGTTAGGTTTCAGGAAGACTTTTCATCTTGCTAATGGGGAAGAACATGAACTTTATTTTGAAAGGGAATCACCAACCGCAGCTATTATTCTTGCTAGTAAAGATCCAAAAACCCTGCAATCTGTTATTGCTTCGAAATCATGGCTAGGAAAGAGTATACCAGATCCTAAAGTTGCTCAAATTCAAACGGAAGCTACTTATATTGATGCACGCAGGGTAAATCAGACGGTTACAGCAGGTACAGAAATAAAAGCGGCATTTGATAGAATTATAGCTGTTTTAAATACTATTACAGGTAATCCTGTTCCATCTACGTTAGCTGCAACACAGGAGACAAGAGGAAGTGGTACAGCATTGATGGGGCGACACGTATTTATTAATCCGCTGAGTTTAAATCCGGGTGGATTGATTGGTACTCAACCTACTATGGACTCTGATATGGGTGCTGAATTACTAAGACGATATCCGGGAAAATTAGTTGAGGGTCATTTGTTAAACCACAATCTCCATGGACCTGGTAATCAGCGCTGGAACCTCACTCCAATATCTCATGCAACAAACAATGCAATGAAGTTGAAAGCCGAGAACCAGGCAAAAGCCAACGTTTTATCCGAAGGCAAAGTGATTTCCTACCGGGTCAGGGTAAATTATAAAGCTGATCTTGATCCGGCTGCTCCTACTTATCCGGAGGGCCAGATTGCGGATAGTATAGATATGACCGTTCAGGAGCTCGAGTTTAAAAATAATACCTGGGTTCCAATGACAACTCAGCCCGGATGGGCCATTGCCGCTAGTGGCAATATTCAGCATGATACTTCTGGTATACCTGGATTTGGCGGTTCGGTTGTCTCAATGAAAATTAATTTAAATACCGGCACCAGAAGAGATTTGGAAAGGTTACCAGCGGTTGGGCAAACTAAAATTGACGCCATAATAGATTATCGCTCCCGCAAATTATTTACCAAAATTGATGATTTATTAGAAATTGATGGTATAGGTGTAACAGCAGTTGATCGGATTAAAAGTAATCCCAATGTAGAAGTTTAGTTAATTCATAAAACAAACAATTAAAACATAAATCTTAATTCTGTAGTAGAAATAGTAATGGTTTAAAACCAATAATATAACTGATAAAATCATGAAAGCATCACCAACCCGCATCATCTATCGCCGCAGAAGATCTGCTGCCGAAGGTGCTTTTTTCAGAAAAGAAAATAAATCTGATCAGAGCTTTTTTAATGATCAGTCTCAGATTCCATTTTTCCAGCATAGCCCGACAACGGTTCAGCGAAAATGTGCGAGTTGTGAAGAAGAAGAAAAATCCCTTCAGAGAAAGCCCTTAAAAGAGGAGGAAGATGAAAAACTTCAGCGCATGCCGGATAAAAAGGAAGAAGAGGAGAAGAAGAAGGTTCAGCTTAAATCTGATGATAAAGAAAAAGAAGAGGAAAAAAAGCTTCAAAGAAAAAATAAGGAGGAGGAAGAAAAGTTACATCTTAAAGAAGGAAATGCTTCAAAGACGGGTACTGGAAATACTTCAGCCTATATTAATACGCTCCATGGGAAGGGCAGTGTTCTTCCAAAAAATATCCAGAATTTCTTTCAGAGCCGCACTGGACATGATTTTTCAGACGTAAGAATACATACAGGTTCAGAAGCAGAAGCTTCGGCAAAAGAAGTTAATGCAAAGGCTTATGCTTTTGAAAATCATATTGTATTTAACAAAGACGAATATGATCCATCTACCCGGGAAGGAAAGAAGCTATTGGCTCATGAGCTCGTGCATACTATACAACAAGGCAGGGCAGGGCTGTCAAGAAAGGAGAAGGATGATTCTGATCCTCCCTGTACTGCCGGTTCTGTTGATCTGGAAGCCGAGACAAAGGCCGGTTTTGCAAAGAAGGCAGGGAGCGCTGTGAACGAAAAAACTAAGAAAAGTAAAACTTGCACCGATTGCGAAGATGAATGTGTTAATATTACCGGTACTCTGAAGGTTCCGTTTAAAGTAAATACAAAAATTAATTTACCCGTTGTCCCTGAAAATCTTAGTCCCTGTCAGCAGGACAGAGTAAGAGCCGCAATTAATGGTCCTTTACTTAAACATGAAAAGCAACATGTAAAAGCCTTCGAAACCTTTGATGGTACTGCATCACTTGCCATAAATTTTAAAGGATGTGAAAGTGATTATACCTCTTATCAGGAGAATCTGGCAGAACAGGAATTCCAGAGAAGAAAATCTTCTGCCGAAGCTAAAAGTGCAGCCCTCGATCCATTTACTGTGCCTGTGGATTTATGCTGTAAGGATAAAACGGGAGATAATTAAGCAGATTTTTTTAACTTAGAAATAAAAACCGTGCTAACTCCAGTTCATAAAAATAAACCGGTTCAATCTTCAATTGAAAGCGTATTGGCCAGTATGAGGGATTTGCTTGCCTGGCGGATACAATCACATTTTAATGAGGAGCCTGCAAATCTGGAAAAGTGGTTGGAAAGAAATGCAAAAGAATTTATCCCAACAGATCTTAGATTAAAAATTCCGGGTTTAAACAATGAAGAATGGATAATTGTTATATTTTCCCTGATTCCACACATTCAAACTAATTTTTTTGAGTCTGTCATCCTGAATTACCTGCCCTCGGGGGGTGACTTTCCCGAGTTTGGCGGAATAAAAGCAGGTAATCATCGTGGAATGCTTCCAACTGGTGAGACGATACAGTTTATACTTTCAGGGACAGACATTCAAAAACGCCTGCGGGTACAGGAAATATTCGGTGAGCAGCATATTTTCTTTAAAGAAGGAATTTTATGGCTGGAACCTGTTAAAGAAGGTGAGCCTGTTATGAGCGGCCGTATAATACTCGCACAGGATTGGATAGAAAAATTGATCTTTGGCAGGGAAAGTGCACCTCGTTTCGGACTCGATTTCCCGGCTAAACATATTACCACAAGTATGCTTTGGGAGGATGTTGTCTTGCACCCTCGTACAGTACAGCAGGTTAATGATATCAGTAACTGGCTGGAACATCATCATAAACTGGATGATGATGAAAATCTTAAAAGAAAGATAAAACCCGGATATCGGGTTTTGTTCTACGGCCCATCCGGGACAGGCAAGACTTTAACTGCTGCATTACTTGGCAAGCAGTTTAAAAAGGATGTGTACAGAATAGACCTCTCTCAGATTGTAAGTAAGTTCATTGGAGAAACTGAAAAAAATCTTGAAGGGGTTTTCAGAAAGGCGGAAACGAAAAATTGGATATTGTTTTTTGATGAAGCTGATGCACTTTTTGGTAAGCGAACCAATGTGCAGAGTGCCCACGATAAGTATGCAAATCAGGAAGTTAGTTATTTGCTTCAACGTGTAGAAGATTATAATGGCTTATTAATTCTTGCATCCAACTTTAAGAATAATCTTGATGATGCCTTTATTCGTCGTTTTCACTCTGTTGTACATTTCCCTATGCCAAATACCGCCGAACGCCATATCTTATGGCAAAAGTCTATGCCTTCCGGATTAAAAAAACACTCTTCCGTTGATTTGCCTGAATTGTCGGATAAGTATGAACTAAGTGGTGCTTCAATTTTAAATGCAGTACACTTTGCCGCTCTTCAGTGTTATTCCAGAAATGATAATACGATACATCATAAGGATCTTATTGAAGGTGTTAGAAAGGAATTTTTGAAGGAAGAAAAATCCATTTGATCCTGGCACCTGGATCTTAAATATAGAAGTTATCAGACTTTTATGATTATTTTTCACAGTTTTTAGAACAAGACAAATTATTTATGAGAAAGGAAGAACGGAAAAAAATAATCATGAGGGAGGTGAATCTTCACAATAAAGTTCTTTCACTGGATCTTAGTATTTCAATGAATGTTTCAGACGATACTATTAGACGTGATCTGAAGGAACTTGCAGATGAAGGAAAGATACTTAAAGTTCATGGCGGTGCAGTCAGTTTATCTTTTGTAGCTCCATTTAATGTTCAGAACGTGGTTTATGCCTTAGAGGCTAAGAAAAAGATAGCTGAAAAGACTTTAAAGCTTCTGAGAAGCAATATGATCATTTTAACTGAGGGCGGCACGACTATTCTTGAGCTTGCTAAAATGATTCCTGATCATCTTAAATCCACCGTTTTTACAATCAGTCCTCAGGTTGCTATAACACTTTCTGAGCATGAAAACCTGAATGTAATCAGTATAGGAGGTAGTTTGTACAAAAACGCCAACCTTCATGTAGGATCCGGTACAATTAATCATTTGGCAGATATAAGAGCAGATCTTTGTTTATTAGGTGCAAATGCCTTCTCTGTGAATGAGGGCTTAAGT
>JBAZHY010000042.1:0-9188 GCA_041652175.1 Pedobacter sp. | reverse complement strand
TACGATTTTCCCTTCTGAATTTATGATGATGGTAGTGGGTAATGTCCCATTGAAAAGTGCATCAGGTATTGAGGAAACAGCATTATAAACCTGCAGGTTCATTTTACGTTTCTGCATAAATCTGACTGATTCATTCATTTTATTATCCACATCAACCATTATAAATTTCACCTTATCCTTATTTATAATCTTAGATGAGAGTGCGTTTATGGATGGCATTTCAGCACGACAGGGAGGACACCATGTAGCCCAGAAATTGATGAAATAGACAGTTCCTTTATCATTTCTGATATTGATAATTTCACCATTCTGTGATCTGAAAATTATTTCAGGAACAGTGGAATAGTTTGTTTTTTCAGGATCAGGGGTATCTGCATTGTAAAGACCTGTTAATAGTAAGCCTTTAATCATTAAAGTTCTGGCATCGTTACTGAAAAATAGAATTGCAGCAAATGAGAAGAAAAGGATATTACTGATATTGGATCTTAAAAATTTTAATAGGTTCATTTCAAAAATTTTGCTCTTCGTAAAGTTAGCTTTTGAAAAGGGTAAACTGTGTAACATGAGTTACATAATGTATAGCAATTTATACAAGCCATCAGTGCTTAGGAGCTTATAATGAATTCTTTACAATTTCTGTAGGTCATTAATTTGCAATTTTTTATAAAGGAAAATAGTTCTCTGGCTTTAATTCAGGCTTTTTGCCGGAGGGCTGCATTAATTGTGACATTTGTCACAACAGTTTATATAAGTTTGGTATAATTTTCACGTATTATTTGGAAAGCAATAAAATTTTAAAAGATGGTAAGAAGTAAAATAAATGCAATAAAGAACTGGATTAAATCTATGGGATTTGAACTGGTTAACTCCCATGACCTCAATGGGAAGGCGATAAAAATTAATTATTACAGCCTTGGAAATTTTGGTATTTATGAAGAAATATCAAAGAAAGGAAAATCTGCTGATCAGCGTCGTTTTATTTCCTGGAATCCCTGGGGAGTAGATTTTGAAGTTCAGAGTGTCAGGGAACTTTATGATGCTTATCAGGATAGTAAGAGTTTTTGCCCTGAATTATCCTGAGGTTGAACAAATTAATTCTGAGGGTTCAGATGCCTAAAACTCCCGGACTAACTTATTCCCATTTTGATAGATGAAGGCTGAAAGTTCTTCTATTGGATGCTTAAGAATTTTTCCGGTTGTGATATTTTTGGCAGCACAGCATGCTTTTAGCGTGTCTGCAAAATGATATGCAATGGATCCGACAAAGTGACAGATATGTCTGCTGGCATCAGGGTATGATTCTAAAATTGAGTCTATAAATTCATTAAAACCTGTTCTGAGAAGCTCCTCGATATAAGGATGGTTTTTATGCTCCGACATGAAAGGTGAAAAGCTTGCAAGATAGAAATTAGGATAAGGCTCCTGATATATCTTTTTAATGATTAATTCTTTATTGATATTGAATTTTTCATTAAAAGATTCCCTCAACTCTTCAGGCATAGTTTGATATAAAAAACCTGTAACCAGCTTCTTCCCGAAATAGGTGCCCGAACCCTCATCGCCTAAAGCATATCCAAGTCCATGCTTGCTCTCCTGAATCTTGTTTCCATCAAAATAAGTAACATTTGAACCAGTACCTAATATACAGCAGAGTCCGGGGGATGTACCTACGGTGGCATAAATAGAAGCAATCACATCAATGTCTACACTTACATATGCATTCTTAAAGATTTTAGATAATGCGTTTGAAATAAATTCCCGTTTATCGGGGCTAGAGCAGCCTGCACCGAAGAAATAAACTTCATTAACCTGATCTGTATAAGGTTGTATTTCAGGGACATTCTGGAATGTTTTAATAATATCTTTCTCGGATACAAAAAACGGATTGAAACCATTAGTCCTGAATGGAATGGTTTGTTTATCTGAGACTGTTAATATCCAATCGGCTTTTGTTGAACCGCTATCTGCAACTAATAACATAATTAAATTAAATTTCTTCCAGTATCTGATTGGTCAGTGGTTTACCAATAAACTTTGAAACCAGGTGATTTTCGTTGGCTTTCCTGATGTCTTTAGGATCAAGCGAAGAGGTAAGCACATAGATTTTGATCTGTCCGGGTTTCAGTTCCGGTAGTTCAACTAATGCTTTTAGGAATTCAAAACCATTCATAACCGGCATTCTCAAATCGAGAAATATAACTTCAGGTAATTCTTTCCCACTTTTTAATAATTCCTTTATCAACTTATAGCCCTCCATCGGTGATTCCATAACTGTGATAGATTCAGCATAGTTGCTGTTATCGAGGATCTTCCGATTGATGAGATTATCTATATAGCTATCATCTATGAGCAGAACATTTTTATGTTTGAAGGAATTCATTCTATCAAAATTACTAATTCTTTGCATTTAAGCAAATGCAAAGAATTAGGGTCTTATTTCAAGCTTAATTTTCCTGAAATTTGCAGTAGGGCAGTTTCGGCTAATTTGGCATCGTATTGAGCATTCGTGTATCGTGCACTGGCATCAATATAATTTCTTTGTGCTTCTCTGAATTCAAGAGGGGCCACACTTCCAAGTCTGAATTTTTCCAGCGTAATATCCATGTTCTGACGGGCAACTTCGAGATTTTCCTGCTCAAGTTTCACCAGTTGTAAATTGGTTTGAAAGGTTTGGTAAAGTGATGCCAGCTGAGATGAAATATTTTGATTTACCTTTTCAAACTGAAGGCGACTACTTTCAATTTCAAGTTTTGCATTGGTTTCGTTCCTCTTCTGCAAATAACCATTAAAGATATTTACTGAGGCACTAAGTCCGTAATTTAATCCCCGGCCTACAGAGCTTCTTGCGAATCCCAGCTCAGATGTCGATTTATTGAAATTGTAACCGGTAGTCAGATTAATGACCGGATAGCGATTTCCCTTAACTTCCTTCAGGTTGATTTCAGCGATTCTGCGATTAATCAATGCCGATTGGAGACTGGGATTGAGTTTAGCTGCAGAGTTTTGAAGATCCTCTAAAAGCATTCCCTGAAGAATAGTGATGGTATCTGATACACTGAAATCTGTATTGATATTTCTTGCAAGCAGTTCGTTAAGCCTGATCTTTGTGCTTTTGTAAGTATCAATCTGTCTTAAAAGATTAGTAGTATCTGTATTCAGGTCGACTGACGCTGCAAGTACTTCAAGCTTGGCGGCTTTCCCTATTTTATACCTGCTTTGTGAGTTTTTTAATCTTAATCTGGAAATATTAAGAGCTTCATTTAATGCTTTAATCTGTTGTTGTTGTTGTACCAGATTATAATAATTACTGATTACTTCAGCTAATGTGTTCTGTACAGCAAGCCGGAAATTCGCTTCTCCGAGCTGTTCCATTTCTTTCAGCTTATCATATCTGGCAAACATTTGAAAACCATCAAATACCTGCCAGTTTAATACCGGACCATAAGCCAGACTGGTGTTTTTTGCGCCATTCCTTTCCTGAGTAACCCCACTGGATAAAGTCTGCTTGGTATTAGACACTGTATTGTTCAAGTTGCCTGTAACAGTAGGTAGCATTCCTGCAATGGCACCGTTTACATTGTTCTTTGCAATTTCAACATCGGTTTTATTCAGTTTGATGTCGTAATTATTCTCGAGAGCTAATTGTACAGCCTGTTCCAGACTCAATTTTTCCTGTGCCTGAATCGTACTACCCGCAAGTAGTATGATCAGAAATAAAATCCTTTTCAATGTTCTTCTGTTCATAAACAATTTATACATCAACACTCTGAAAAGCTTCAGATTAAGCATTTGTCAATTCCAGTTCTTCCTGCTTTCCCTTCATTTCAGGATGTGGTTTATGTTCTCTTGACCACATGGAATATATAGCCGGAATAACATAAAGGGTAAGCACTAAGGAGAATAATGTTCCGCCTATAATTACAATACCCATACTCATCCTGCTTTTTGCAGCTGCACCAAGGGCCATAGCAATTGGCAGTGCTCCTAATGCAATGGCAAGACTTGTCATTAAAATCGGTCGTAACCGGGCTACTGATGCTTCAATAATAGCTTCTCTGAGCGGTTTTCCCTGTTCTTTAAGCTGATTGGCAAATTCAACAATCAGGATACCATTTTTAGTAACGAGACCAATCAGCATAATGGTTCCGATCTGACTGAAAATATTCCATGTTTGACCGAAAAGCCATAGTGAAAGAAATGCACCCGCTACCGCCATCGGAACGGTTAGGATAATGATAAAAGGATCTATAAAACTTTCAAATTGTGCAGCCAGAATCAGATAAACAAGTAAGAGCGCTAAAGCAAATGCAAAGAGTGTATTGGATGAACTTTCTCTGAAATCGCGTGACTCACCACCTAAATCAGTAGTAAAAGAATCATCAAGTACTTTTGCTGCAACCCTGTCCATTGCATCTATTCCATCACCTAAACTTTTTCCGGGGGCAAGTCCCGCTGAAACAGTAGCCGACATAAAACGATTATTATGGTATAGTTGCGGAGGAGTACTTGTCTCTACCATTTGTACCAGATTGTCAAGCTGAATTAATTCACCTTTATTATTGCGCACAAAAATAGAGGTCAGATCGAGGGGATCGTCGCGGTCTGTACGCTCATACTGTCCGATAACCTGATATTGCCTTCCATTCATTTGAAAATATGCGAAACGCTGTCCGCTCAGTGCAAATTGCAGGGTTTGTGCTACATCAAGTATGGAAACACCCAGATTCTTTGATTTTTCCCTGTCAATGGAAATATTAATCTCGGGCTTGTTAAATTTAAGGTTCGCATCGGTTACCGTAAACGTAGGGTCCTGACTAATCTCTTCCATAAAGAGAGGTAATTTTTCACGAAGCTTCTCGAAATTGGGTGCCTGAATAATATAGTTTACCGGTAAGCCACCTCTTCTGCTAACTGAAATTGTTGGCTGCTGAATAACAAATACCCGTCCTTCAGTATAAGATTTTGTTATTTTGCTGAGCTTTTCAGCTACCTGAGCCTGGTTAGTTTCCCTTTCTGAAGGATCACTCAACCTAATTCTCAGAAACCCTGTATTTGCCGCGCCGGATCCGCTGAATCCCGGTGAGGTTACAGTCAGATTAAACTCCTTTTCAGGAATTGAATCATCTACCATTTTGGATAGTTTCAGAATGAAATTGTCAGTATAGTCATAAGATGAGCCCTCCGGAGTTGTAACCTGCATGCTTATAGCCGCACGGTCGTCATAGGGAGCGGTTTCTTTTTGAAGAACTGTCCAGAATAATACAATCAGACCGATACAGGTAGCAATTATTGGAAATGCAATCCAGCGCTTCTTCATGAAATTAATCAATGAGTCAGAATAGCCGGATGTCATTTTCTCAAAATATTGTTCAGACCAGTTATAGAATTTGGTTTTCTTTTTATTGGCCTTCATCATGTAAGCGTTCAGCATCGGGGTTAGAGACAATGATACGAAGGCTGAAATCAATACTGCCGAGCCGATGACGACTCCGAACTCCCTGAATAGCCGCCCGACAAATCCTTCGAGGAAGATTACCGGAAGGAATACGGCAGCCAGGGTAACGGAAATGGAGATTACTGCGAAGAAGATCTCATTTGAACCCTTTATGGCTGCTTCTATCGGACTATATCCCTCTTCAAGCTTTTTGAAAATATTTTCTGTTACAACAATTCCATCATCTACAACCAATCCGGTTGCCAGTACAACTGCCAGTAGCGTAAGTACGTTTACAGAAAAACCGAAGAGGTACATGATAAAGAAAGTGGAGACTAATGACACCGGGATATCAATCAACGGCCTGAAAGCGATGCTCCAGTCCCTGAAGAAAATATAAATAATCAGTATGACAAGAATCAGGGAGATCAGGATTGTTTCTGCCACTTCCGTTACTGATCGTTGGATAAATACTGTGGTATCAAGCGCTATGTCGATTTTGAAATCTTCAGGTAATTCTTTCTTTAACTGCTCGAAGCGCTTATAGAACTCATTGGATATTTCGAGATAGTTTGCACCGGGCTGGGGGACTATACCCATTCCTATCATCGGTGTACCTGATGAGCGAAGCATGGTTTCTTCATTTTCAGGTCCCAGAAGTGCAGTGCCGATATCCCTCAGTCTGACAGTATTATCACCTGAACTTTGTATAATAAGATTGTTAAACTGTTCTTCTGTAGACAGATTCCCCAGGGTTTTGACAGATAATTCGGTCGAGTTTCCGGTGATCTTACCTGAAGGCAGCTCAACATTCTCCCGGTCGAGTGCATTCTTAACATCCAGTGCAGTAAGCCGGTATGCTGCCAGTTTTGCCGGATCAATCCAGATACGCATGGCAAAACGTTTTTGTCCCCAGATCTGAACACCACTTACCCCGGGTATGGTCTGGAGACGTTGGGAAATAACATTTTCTGCATAATCACTCAGCTCCAGCTGATTTCTGCGATCGCTCTGGAGGGTCATCGAAAGGATGGCCTCTGAGTTTGCATCAGCCTTAGAAACTACCGGTAATCCATCAATATCTTTAGGTAAATTTCTTACAGCTTGTGAAACTTTATCGCGAACATCGTTGGCAGCTTCTTCCAATTCCTTATCAAGGTTGAATTCAATATTGATATTACTGGTTCCCTGATTACTTGATGAAGAAATATTCTTGATACCTTCAATACTATTGATCGCTTTTTCCAATGGCTCCGTAATCTGCGATTCTATAATATCGGAGTTTGCACCCGGATAACTGGTACGTACCGAAACAACCGGAGGATCAATGGATGGAAATTCCCTGACTCCCAGAAATTTGAATCCAATGACACCGAAAAGAACCAGTAAAAGATTCATTACGATTGCCAGAACGGGTCTTTTTATACTGGTGGTTGATAAGCTCATTTTGTTGTTTTATGTTTAAAAACTAATGTAGAATTAACTCGGAGGGAGATTAATTACCCACTATTACATTTACCGGCATACCATCTTTTATTGCCATGATACCGGTTGTTATTACCGTATCTCCAACGCCTAATCCGGAAGTAATCAAAATTTGTTTATCTGTTCTTGTTCCGGTCTCAACCATAACTTCTTTGGCTTTTCCACCTGAACTGATATAAACCTTCTTACCCTGAAGCACCGGAATAACAGATTCTGTTGGAATGAGTATGGCGTCATTGGTGCTTGATAAAGGAAGGTTAATCTTAGCAAATGACCCCGGAAGTAATTCCCCTTTTGGATTAGATGCCTTAGCCTTAAGCTGAAGGGTACGTGTAGCAAGGTCGATACCCGGTTCTATAGCATAAATACGTGCACTGTAGTTTGTATTGGATCCTGCTATGTTAAACGAAATTTCAGTATTCAATTGTACAGATCCGGCATATTTTTCAGGAATAGAAAAAAGAATCTTCACAGGGTCAGTGCTTACCAGACGGGCAATGGTGCTCGAAGGTGTGATATATTCACCTGAAGAGATCGATCTCAATCCGATCTTTCCACTAAATGGAGCCAGAATCTGTGTTTTTGCCAACTGGGCTCTGATCAGCTGAGTTTGTGATTGCAAAGAGCGTAGCTCCGCAAGTGCTACATCATATTCTTCGATACTGATTGCTTCTTTTTCCAGTAACTGTTTGGCACGGGATTCAGTTTCCTGGGCAAGTTTTTGTTTAGTAAGTGCCTGAGCCAGTTGTGCCTGAAGCTCCAGATCATTAATCTTGATCAGCAGTTTACCTTTGCTGACGGAACTGCCTTCGCTGAAATATATTCCAGTTACCAGACCTGAGATTTCGCTCCTTATATCTACCTGCTCATTGGCTTCAATCGAACCTGCCACAGAAAGAGAGTTCGAAAAGTCTTCTGATTTTGTTATGATTCCACTAACCTTCATTGGAGCCCCGGCACCTGCAGGTCCGCGACCACCTGCCTGAGATTTCTTAGCTTTCTTCTTATTCAGGCGATAGTAAACCATTGCCCCCAAAAGAAGCACAATAAAAAAATAGACAATATACTTGGTTTTCATATAATGGTATGAGATTTCGTGTTAATGGACTTTGAGCTTTTAGAATTTCCGGAAACAATTTTAGTCAGGTTATCCTCTATTGTATTCAGTACCTCGCAGAATGTTTTTTTTTGTTCATCGCTAAGGTTTTCAAGAGATGCATCGTTCAGTATAGCTATCGTACTCCTGATAATGGGGATGTTTTCTTTTGCTTTGGGTGTAAGTGTGATCAGTTGCTCCCTGCGATCCTGAGGATTTTTTTTTCTATGAATATAGTCCCTTTTTTCGAGATAATCGAGTATGGTAACCATGTAGGATTTATCAATATTCAGTATCTCTGCAAGTGCTTTCTGAGTTAATAATTGTTCATGCGAATCTATTAGCACCAATACATAGTGATATCTGTCTATAGATAGCTGGTGTACCATTTTCGACAGTACATTCAGATATTTCTTGGACACTGCCAGTAAAGGATTTGCTAATGGTTCCCTCATAATTGGTATACAAATCTATTTTTAAACTTTACAAATAGTTGAATGTAGCAACTATTTTACAGCTTATTTAAGGATGCGTTTATAATCAATAAATTAAAACTTATTTTTGGCAACCAATTATTTATTATGAAACATATTTTCTCTTTTATCATTATTGTAGTTATGGCCGCTAAGCTGAATGCCCAAAGTAAAATTGCTTTTGAAGTTTCATTTTCAGAACCTCAGGCACATTATGCAGATGTCCAAATGGAAATTTCAGGATTAAATTCGGCTCAGATAGATCTGAAAATGCCTGTTTGGACCCCGGGATCCTATCTGATCAGGGAGTTTGCAAAGAATGTCGAGTCATTCAGGGCTTATAATGCTTCGGGAGCAGAACTGCCGTCAGAAAAGATCAATAAAAATACCTGGAGGATAAATTCAAAAAATACGGATAAGATAAAAGTCAGTTACAGGGTATATGCCTTCGAAATATCCGTAAGAACCAGTTTTGTCGATGAATCACATGCCTTCTTATCGCCTACGGGAGTTTTTATGTATCCTGACGGACAGCTTAATGAACCTTCGGTAATTACTATTAAACCTTATAAATCATGGACAAAAATTTCGACAGGTTTAGAAAAAATGGCCTCTAAATCAAATACTTTTATAGCACCTGATTTTGATGTTCTTTATGATTCTCCAATAGAAGTTGGTAACCAGGATATTTTTGAGTTTG
>JBAZHY010000041.1:0-9319 GCA_041652175.1 Pedobacter sp. | reverse complement strand
AGAAATAATTCTCACTAAGGGAGAGATATGTAATATGCTTAGGCTATTTCATATCTCTCTTTTTTTATAAGTCTATTATGAGTAATAATAAAGTTCCCAACCTGACCAGAATTATCCTTTTAGTTTGTGGATTAGCACTGATCATTGTTCTTTTTACTCCTATCTGGCGGATTGATCTATCAGCTCCGCAGTATCCTGAAGGTTTATTTCTTCTGATCTACGCCGATAAGCTTGCAGGAAATGTTGACATCATTAATGGATTGAATCATTATATCGGGATGAAAACTCTTCATACTGACGATTTTATTGAGTTTAAGGCCCTTCCTATTATTATTCCAGTGTTTGCCGGCTTATTTGTTCTCGTTGCTGCAGTGGCTAGCAGATTGATGATGAGAATATTATTATTCCTTTTCGTCACTTTTGGAATACTTGCTATGGTGGATTTTTGGAAATGGGAATATGACTATGGACATAATCTTGATCCTAATGCGGCAATTATAGTTCCTGGTATGGCTTACCAACCACCTCTGATCGGATTTAAACAATTGCTGAATTTTGGAGCTTATTCTTTTCCTGATATAGGAGGATGGATATTTATTAGTGTAGGAGTTGCTTTACTTGCAGTGGTGGTACTTGACTGGAAGAAAGTGAAAAAAAATAATCAGGGCGCAGCAATAAAATTATTGATTTTTGGCTTGATCTCTATTGGCTTAAGTTCCTGTAGTACGGAGCCTGAACCAATACGAATAGGGAAAGATAATTGTCAGTTTTGTAAAATGACCATCAGCGATAAACGCTTCGGAGCAGAGATTGTTACTAAGAAAAGTAAAATTTTTAAGTTTGATGATCAGCATTGTCTTATTTCCTATATGAAGGCAGACGGATTCGACAGCGAAAATGTTGCAGGGGTTTATTTTACTGATTTTAATGAACCACATAGTCTGATTCCTGTTGAAAAAGCTCATTTTCTTCAAAGTCCGGATTTAAATAGTCCGATGAATGGAGATATTGCTGCTTTTAGTCATGAAGATAGTTTAGGAAAAGCATTGCCAAGATATTATGGCAATAGAATTACCTGGGAGGAAATGTTGAAGTGAGATATCTCCTGTTAATTATATTTTTCTTTTTTTCTGAAGGACTTTCGGCAGTAACTATTCAGGTAGGGGCAAAGAAGGCTCATAAAAGCATCCGTTCGGCAATTGAAAAAGCCCTTGAAGGCGATACAATTCTGGTAGATGGTGGTCATTACAAAGAGGGGAACCTGTTTATAAATAAACCCCGGTTGGTTTTAAGGGGGATAAATAAACCTGTTCTTGATGGGGAAAATAAATTTGAGATCATCTCTATCAAAGCTAACGGAGTAGTAATTGATGGATTTAAATTAATTAACAGTGGTATTTCATCGCTTGAAGATTTGAGCGGTATAAAAGTTTATGATAGTCATTCGGTTAGTATTCTTAACAATAGTTTTGAAAATACTTTCTTTGGAATATTTCTTTCAAATACAGTGAATACGACTATTGAAAATAATCGTCTGACTGCATTTAGTCTTAAGGAACATGAGAGCGGAAATGGAATTCATTGCTGGAAAAGTGATAGCCTGAGGGTGATTGGTAATACTATTTCAGGTCATCGGGATGGTATTTATTTTGAATTTGTTACAAATTCGATAATCTGGAGAAATGTTTCTAAAGCTAATCTTCGTTACGGACTGCATTTCATGTTTTCTAACGACGATGCTTATGTAAACAATGTCTTCAGAAATAATGGTTCAGGTGTTTCTGTTATGTATTCCAACCGTATTAAAATGTTCAGCAATTATTTTGAAGAGAACTGGGGTGATGCTGCCCATGGTATTTTACTCAAAGAAATATCTGATGGTTTTATGGAGGGAAACTATTTCATGAAAAATACCAGTGCAGTATATATGGAAGGGGCAAACAGAATTTATATGAAGCGTAACCTATTTGAGAATAATGGATGGGCATTGAAAATTCAGGCAAGCTGCAGTGACGTAGTACTTGAGCTGAATAATTTTATAGGGAATACCTTTGATGTTGGAACCAATGGTTCCCTGGTACTCAATTTTTTTAAAAACAACTACTGGGATAAATATGAGGGATATGACCTGAATAAAGATACGATAGGGGATATTCCATACCGCCCTGTAAGTATGTATTCCATGATCGTGGAAAAATATCCTCCTGCTATGATTTTGTTCAGGAGTTTTATAACAACATTATTAGATAAAACTGAAAAGATACTTCCCAGTCTTACCCCTGAGAATTTGAAAGACAGCGCCCCAATGATGAATAAAGCGTTTTGAGTTTTCAGGAAATGCAGTGACGATAGATATGAAAGATACGATGATTACGGTAGAGAATATTAGTAAGCAGTTTGGTAAGTTAAAAGCTCTGAACAATATTACCACATCCTGTGATAGGTCAGAATGTATTGCTTTGATTGGCCCCAATGGTTGTGGAAAGACTACACTGATTAAATCCATACTCGGAATGGTTATTCCCGATAGCGGATCTATAAAGTTTCAGGGAACTGATATTGCCCGTAACTGGCAATATCGTGAAATGATTGGCTATATGCCTCAAATTGGCAGATATCCTGATAACATGACTATAGGCCAGGTTTTGGGAATGATGAAGGATATTAGAAATTCTTCCGAAACTCTGGATGAGGATCTGATCAAGGCATTTTCTATTCAGAATTTGATGAATAAGCGTATGGGAACTCTTTCAGGTGGTACAATCCAAAAGGTAAGTGCAGCGCTGGCATTTTTATTTAATCCCTCAGTATTGATACTTGATGAGCCTACGGCAGGCCTGGATCCTGTGGCGTCTGAATTGTTTAAGGAAAAAATTATCACTGAAAAAGATAAAGGGAAATTGGTTTTGATTACTTCACATATTCTGAGTGATTTAGATGATCTGATAACCCGGATCATTTATATGCAGGAGGGAAAACTGATTTTCCATAAAAGTATTGAAGAATTAAGACTGGATACGGGAGAGGAGAAACTTGTAAAGTCAATAGCACAGGTAATGATCAACAATTATGAATAAGATTATTAAATACGTTATCACAGATATTTTAAGAAATAAGATTGTTCTTGTTTATACTCTTTTTCTTCTTGCCGCTTCCTTTAGTGTATTCAGTCTGGAAGATAATAGCAGTAAAGGTTTGTTAAGTTTATTGAATATTATATTGATTGTAGTTCCATTGGTAAGCATTATCTTTTCTACAATTTATATGTATAATTCGGCAGAGTTTATTGAACTGCTGCTTAGTCAGCCTTTGAAACGCAGATCGATTTGGCTGAGTTTGTTTGCCGGACTGGCTTCATCTTTGTCAATAGCATTTTTTATTGGTGCAGGCATACCTGTGCTTATTTATCAGGCTAATATGATTGGCTTTACTATGATTTTGACGGGTATAGTTTTAAGTATCATATTTGCTGCCATTGCTTTCCTGGCCACAGTAAAAACCAGGGATAAGGCAAAAGGCATTGGAGCATCTATTATGCTATGGTTATATTTTTCATTGCTTTTTGATGGATTGGTATTATTCCTGCTGTTTCAGTTTGCAGATTATCCGATGGAAAAAGCAATGATCGGGTTAAGTGCTTTGAATCCTATTGATCTCAGTCGTATTCTGATTCTGCTTCAATTGGATGTTTCTGCAATGATGGGTTATACCGGTGCTGTATTCAAGGAGTTTTTTGGAACAACTAACGGTCTAATATTCACTTTTTTAATTTTACTGCTTTGGATCGTAATTCCGGTTTGGTACTCAACCCGTAAGTTTAACACTAAAGATCTATGATATGAAAAGACATTCTGCCCTGGTTCCTTTATCGAGGGAACATCATGAAACCCTTATACTGGCAAGATTGCTGCAAAAAGGAGCACCCGAATATAAAGGTCTGCCTACGGATAATACCGGGAAAGCTGAATATGCGAATGATCATTATAAAAAGGAGCTTATTCAGCACTTCCGAAAAGAAGAAAGTATACTGCCTTTAATCAAAGGAATCAATCCCGAGATCGATATTATGATTCAGGATATATTTAATGAACATCAGCAGCTTCATCAATACTTTCAGACTATGTATGAGCAGGACGACCTTGCAGATCATCTGGACCGATTGGGTCAGACTCTGGAGGCTCATGTTCGTAAAGAGGAGAGACAATTCTTTCCGTTAATTCAGAATCATTGTCAGGAAGAAACTTTGAAAATTATAGAAAGGACTTTAAGCCATCATTAATTGAAAAAGGACATTTTAAGCCGGACAGATATTGAGATTTTGGTTAATACCTTTTATAGAAAGGTTTTAGCCGATAGATTGCTCGGGTTTATTTTTCAGGATGTCGCAAAGGTTAACTGGGTTTCACATCTTTCTGTTATGTATGACTTTTGGGAAAATGTAATTTTCTATACCGGTTCATACGAGGGTAATCCTCTTAATCTGCATAAACATCTGCACCATATTACCCCTCTCGGAAAACCACATTTTGATCGTTGGAATAAGCTGTTTGTATCAACTGTCGATGGACTTTTTAAAGGCCCGAATGCAGAACTGATTAAAGAACGGGCCTTAAATATTTCTGAGATTATGAGACTTCAACTGATGAATTATAAAGATGAGTCAGGAAATAATCATCAGTCCGCCAAGATTAAAAAGCATCATTAACAAAAAAGGACCTCCCGTTTCCGGAAGATCCCTCTCTTTCAAATTCAGGTTTATTGATTATTATTTAGGTGGAAGTAATACTCCATCAATTACATGGACAATTCCGTTTGAAGCGGGTACAGATGCAACAATGTTAGCTGCTCCTCCATTAATTGAAACTTTACCGTCTTTAACATTAACAGTGATATCATTGCCGTTTACCTGACCGATTACCTGGCCATCAGTAAAACTCTCCGGTTTAAAAACTCCAACAGAAACATGATACTGAAGGATGTTTGCAAGATCATCCTTGCTTTCAGGTTTTAATAAATTATCTACAGTTCCTGCAGGTAATTTATCAAATGCTGCATTGGTTGGTGCAAATACAGTAAACGGGCCGGCATTACTCAGGGCATCTACCAATTCAGCTGCTTTAACTGCAGTTACCAGGGTTGAATGGTCTTTACTTCCAATTGCAACTTGTACAACATTTTTTTGTGATTGGTCATCCTGAACGCCTGATTGTCCTACACTTGCAGTTGCAGTTTCAGTTTCAGTTGGTGATTCGTTAGTCTGCTGTTGGTTGTTACTACAACTCATGAACAAGCCCATGCAGATCATCGATGAAGTTAATAAAATCTTTCTCATAATTTTGTTGGTTTTAATATCATACAATTTAACAACAAAATCATTTTACAATCATGATTTTAATCACATTTTAAAAATATTTACAACTATTTAATACTGTATATCAATTTGTTATGAAGTGTTTTGGAGATTTTTAGAAAAAAATAAGCCGGTCTTATTTTAATAAAACCGGCTTAAATAAAATGCTGTCTGATCAGACTTCCTGACTAACAGCAGGACTTAAATTTTTCAGTATTTCTTCGATTTCCTGAAGCTCGCTTAGCATTTTTTTTCTGTAAACTTCGGTCTGGTCAGTAATTTTTGGTACAAGTTGCTTATAGTATTCAATTCCATTCTGCAATTGTTCTTTAAATTTGCTGATGTATTTCGCTTTTTTTTCATTCATCTCCTTAATCTGTTTGCTTATATCTTTCTTTAGATATTCAACATAAAGATTCAGTTCATTGACAAATAAATTTGGGCGATCCAGATCATTCAGCAAATTGAGTTTGCCGTAAATATGATTTACCATTTCGTCCAACGAGAATTTACCGCTGAAGTAAGCCAGGTTTGGTCCCGGACATATCGCTACTGCTTTGTTTTCTTTGGGCTTTAAGAGATTATTCTTAAGTAATGCTGGCGCAGCAAGTCCTTCGCAGAGACACAGCTTCTCAGTAATCTCATCAAATCTTGTCTGATAGTCTTCCTGCGAGAGATTCTCAGTTTCCAGTTGTTTTAACTTGAGATTCTGATATTCTCTGGAAGCAGTACAAATCGGCTGTTCTGTAAATTCAGTATTTGAAGATAGGAATTTCTTTTTACAGGGGCTTCCAGGTCTTCCTTTTGCTATGCGCTCAAGACGCTGTCTTTCGGCAGTACTTTTTCTGAAATTATTGAAAGGTATCCCCAATGGAGATGATCCACTGATATAAAAATCGTCTTTAGTTGCAGTAGATATCAATCCCAGCGTTTCCTCATCTACATTGGTAGCTTCAGGTACCAGAAGGAAAGGACTTCCCCATCCCGTAGCATCCAGATTATAATAGCTCATTAAAAAATTATTCTCATCTGCAGTACCAATACCTCCTTGTACACTTATCCTGAGGTCAGGAATCACGTTTAGCTGAATACCTTTTTCTTCAAGTGCCTTAGCGTATATGCTGTATAATTCCTGGATCATATCCAGCTTTTTTTCCTTGAATTCTTCCAGAATAGGACCCAGTAAATAGCCTTCAGTAGCAAAAGCATGCCCACCGCAATTTAATCCTGACTCTATCCGGAATTCTGCTACCCATATCCCTTTCTTCGCAAGAAACTTAGCCTGTATCAATGCAGAGCGAAAATCGCTGACTTTCAGTATGACAGTTTTCTTAAAATGGCTGAATTGATTTGGTAGGAAATCAGAAAAATTTTCCAGATAACTGTAAAGTCTTGGGTTCATACCTGCAGAAAGTACTACGGCAGAATTAAGATCACTTTCAGCAAATCCCTTCAGGGCACCCAGAGCATCAGAAATTTGTTCTCCTTTAAAATCCGGATTCATTCTGTCTACTTTAGCCATGATATTCACCTGAATCTCGCCCTTGACCATTTCTTTTCTCAGGTCTTCCTGCAAACGATTCTTTTTCTCAGCATTTGTTTCCCGAAGCATTTGGTGGTATTTGGTCTTGAGCTCAGACGTCTCAGGCAAAAGCTCAAAATACCGGGTGATATCAGTTCCGGGTTCGAAAGGCTCTGCCTTTAATTTGTGGAATTGATTATCTATTATTTTACTGATCAGATTCAGGTAGCCCGTAATTCTTTTACTTCTGAAATCCTCTTCTTTGGGATCAATAGGAATAAATGTTTCATTGTTCTTTTCAGAGTAGAATTGTCTCATCCTTTCGATCAGGATATCATCAACAATAGAAACTACTGAACTGATACCATAACGGGCAACTTTTACCGGTGTATCAACAGAATAGGCCAGCCCCAGAACCGGAATATGAAATGTATGACTCATGAATGTTTAATAAAATTAACGCACAAGTACAAAGGAGGGCAATAAAACCTATTTAAAATATGATTGACATCACTTATTAAATAAAATTCTAAAACTATTATTCGATTTCCAGTTTACGGATTAATTCAGCGCTTTGTGCTCTTCCCTGATCAAGCCGGCCCGCAAAAAAGTTCTTAACCTGTTCAAAATGCTGCTTGTAACCTTCCATATCCCCGTATCCGATAATAGATGACCATTCTCTTACTGCGGAATGAAATTCCAGATCATCACCTCTGATCGTCTTGTCGAACAAAGCGGTTTCAATGGATTCTTCAAGTAAATCATCATTTTTAAATAAATACTCAGCAATGCCAAGTCTTAATCTGAAAGGAGGTGTCTGACAAATCAGATTGTCATATGGATTAATGCCCAGATGATACCAGGCATCGGCCATACTAAGCAGGCTGAGATGGGAATTTGGTTTACGACTTTCAGATCCCCCGGAAAGTGAAAATTCCTGCATGATTTTTTCATCGAGCATTACCGGTGTATGATCTTGTCCGAAGATAAAATCCCTTGCTTTATATAACCTTTTTCTGAATGTGTCAGCTTCTTCACGGATCATGAGTTTGAATAATTCAGATTCAGATACTGCATAGCGTTTAATCTGATGTCTTGCATATGGATTAAGAATAGCCAGACCACCGTAAATATGTGCTTTATAGCTGAAAATTCTTAATGTAATCAGAATTTTAACATTGTCTATCCCTCCAAAATAAGAGGCGTTTTCCCATGGAAAAAATCCTGCCTCTTTCCAGGCCGTACCCATACTTTCAAATCCCATATGAGTAACAGCCTGAGTATCAGCTACAATTTTATCATGCTCATGATAATCTGAAATTTCGTTTAGTATCGAGCCAAGTGCTGTAAGCACATCGGTCATTCGCTGATAGGCTTCCTTGCTTGTCCGGTGGGGTATAACAATCATCTTCTGACCCTGAGGATCAAAGCCTGGTCCATGTAAGGAATGACACGTAATGATATGAGCATCCTTAGGCAGATATTTTTCAAAAGCTTCAATTTCAGGATGCTTAACTGATGTCTGTCCTGCAACAATTGCACCATATTTGGTATATGAACCATACATACTTAAGACATCCGCAATGCGTTCTGCTTCTACTGAATAGAAGATAATGTCTGAAATACGGGATACTGCTCTGCCATCATCCATTATCTGAATGCCATAGGAGCCTAATTCTGTCTCCAGTAATTCCCTGCGATGTGGCAGATCGCAACCATAAACCTTATATCCTGCTTTAGCAAAAGATTTAGCATATATACTGCCCATATCTCCCAGACCAATGATTCCAATATTCATGCTTTGATACGCTGTTATTTATTGATTTAAATTCAATTAATCCTCCGGAAACCTACCGTTATCTCCATAAATCTTAGGAGTAGAACTATACCTTCAATATTACATATTTTTCTGATATTTAGAGAGGGCCTTTAAATCAGAGTATCTATTATGGCAGATTATATATTATCTCTTGACCAGGGAACAACAAGTTCGAGAGCGATTATTTTTAACCGCAAGGGAAGTATTGTTGCTACTGCACAAAAAGAGTTTGAACAAATTTATCCTAAACCGGGATGGGTTGAGCATGATCCGCTTGAGATATGGTCCACACAGGTTGCTGTGGCTACCGAAGCGATTGTCAGGGCAGGGATTCATTCAAAGGATATTCATGCCATTGGAATTACAAATCAGAGGGAAACTACTGTAGTTTGGGATAAAGAAACCGGATTGCCGGTTTATAATGCCATTGTCTGGCAAGATCGCCGGACTTCAGATTTTTGCGATTCAATCAGAGAGAAATATGCTTCATTAATTCAGAAGAAAACAGGATTAATCATTGATTCTTATTTCTCGGCTACAAAGATTAAATGGATACTTGATCATATTGACGGTGCCAGACAAAAGGCAGACGAAGGTAAATTACTTTTTGGAACAATTGATAGTTGGC
>JBAZHY010000040.1:0-9357 GCA_041652175.1 Pedobacter sp. | reverse complement strand
CTGGCTGATCCCGAATTTGCTGTCCTTATAATTACTGTTAATCTGACCGTATTCAGAGTTTAAACTTGCATGTGGAATATTAGCCGACGACTTAATAAGGGCCTGCTGATACTCTGATTTTAGTTTTTCATTTTTAACACTCAGATTGTTTTTCAAGGCTGTGTCGATAGCAGCCTGAAGGCCGATTCTTTCCTGTGCATTTACGTTTACAGATCCGACAAAAAATAGAACCAGAATAATAGATATTGTTTTTGCAGAAATCTTTACTTTACCTGTCCTTTCAAAGATTATATATAGAATTGGTAAAACAAATAAAGTCAGGAAAGTAGCAATCATAAGTCCTCCGATTACGACAGTTGCAAGAGGTTTTTGTACTTCTGCACCAGCACCATTGCTTAATGCCATTGGGAGGAAGCCTAAAGACGCTACAAATGCAGTCATCATTACCGGCCTTAAACGAACTTTTGTTCCCATAATCACTATTCTGTTTAAATCTTTCATTCCTGATTCTTTCAGACGGTTAAACTCTGCGATCAATACAATTCCATTCAGCACCGCCACACCAAAGAGGGCAATGAAACCTACTCCTGCACTAATACTGAAAGGCATACCTCTCAGGGCAAGCAGATAAATACCTCCTATGGCAGATAGCGGAATAGCCGTATAGATCAATAAACCATGTTTAATAGAGTTGAATGCGAAAAATAATAAAGCGAAAATCAAAAGCAATGAAACAGGAACTGCAATCATCAGCCTTTGCTTTGCGGCATTAAGGTTTTCAAAAGCCCCGCCATAGGTAATATAATAACCGGCGGGAAGCTTGATATTCTGTTCAACTCTCTGTTGTAATTCATTAACGATACTTTGAACATCACGTCCTCTAACATTGAACCCAACAACAATCCTTCGTTTTGCATCTTCACGCTGGATCTGGTTTGGTCCGTTTTTTATATCTACTTCAGCAAGCTGGTATAATGGTATGGATGTACCCTGAGGTGTAGGTATTAGAAGGTTTCTGACATCATCAAGATTTTCCCTTTGATCGGTGTCCAGTCTTACAGTAAGATCAAAACGCTTTTCACCTTCAAATACAAGTCCTGAACTTTGGCCGGCAAATGCGGTATTGATTACCCTGTTAATATCGGCAATGTTTAAATTATACTGAGCTATGGCTGCTCTGTTATAGTTGATAATGATCTGTGGCATACCGGTTACCGGCTCAACAAACAGATCCTGGCTACCCTGAACTCCATTTACCACATGACCAAGTTTATCAGCATAACGGGCAAGTGTATCAAGATCTTCTCCGAAGATTTTCAATACCACATCCTGTCTTGCTCCGGTCATTAACTCGTTAAAACGCATTTGTACCGGGAACTGGAAACCGGTTGTAATACCGGGAACGGCTTCTAATGCTTTGCCCATCTTTTCGGCAAGCTCATTAAAGGTTGTTGCTGATGTCCATTCATCCTTATCCTTAAGTATCACCATCAAATCACTTGCTTCCATTGGCATTGGATCTGTTGGAACTTCACCACTTCCAATTTTTGTGACAATCTTTATTACTTCGGGGAATTCGGTTTTCAGGATATGTGCAGCCTTTGTAGTACTCTCTATTGTTGTATTAAGATTACTTCCTGTTAGTACCCTTGTATCAATCGCGAAATCACCCTCTTCAAGTGCAGGGATAAATTCCCCACCCATATTGGAGAGAATAATGACTGCGGTTATAAATAAACCTGCAACGGCACTGATTACTATTTTTGGAAATCTTAAAACTTTTGTTAACGCTTGCTGGTAGGCATATTCAATCTTAAACATAATCCTGTCTGAGAAATTAGGCTCATGATGAATTTTTTTACTCAGAAACCAGGCACTCATCATTGGAATATAGGTAAGGGACAGAACGAATGCACCAAGCAAAGCGAAGGCAACCGTTTGAGCCATAGGTTTAAACATTTTACCCTCAATACCCTGTAATGTGAAAATTGGCAGGTATACAATCAGGATGATGATCTGACCAAAAACAGCACTATTCATCATTTTACTTGCTGACTTTTTCACCTCACCATCCATTTCCTTTTGGGAGATCCTATTAATTACACCAAACTTCTTGCTGTGCGAAAGCTGGTGCATAACCGCTTCCACGATAATTACCGCTCCGTCTACAATCAATCCAAAGTCGAGGGCACCTAAACTCATCAGGTTACCACTAACTTTAAAGGTATTCATCAGAATGATCGCAAAGAGCATAGCCAGCGGAATCACAGAGGCAACCAGTAAACCAGCCCGGAAGTTTCCAAGGAACAGAACCAGAATAAATACAACAATTAATGCACCTTCCAGTAAATTCTTTTCAACGGTATGGATTGCATTATTGACCATTTTGGTACGGTCCAGGAAAGGTTCAATAATTACTCCTTCAGGCAGTGTTTTCTGAATCAGTTCAATTCTGTCTTTAACATTTTTAATTACTGCACTGCTGTTGGCATCTTTGAGCATCATTACTACTGCTCCCGATACTTCCCCTTTATCATTAAAGGTCATGGCTCCATATCTTGTGGCATGGCCAATATTAATTTCTGCTACATCCCTGATGAATATCGGAGTACCACCCTCACTATTTTTGATATTGATCCCTTCAATATCTTCTATTTTGCCAATAAGTCCCTCTGTCCTTACAAACAGAACAGTAGGTCCCTTTTCAATATAAGCACCACCGGTATTCTGGTTGTTTTTCTCCAAAGCATCGAATACGTCGTTGATCGTAATATTGTATGATTTGAGTTTATTAGGATTAACAGCAATTTCAAATTGCTTTAATTTCCCTCCAAAGCTGCTAACTTCTGCCACTCCTTCAACACCTAAAAGTTGTCTGCGGACTATCCAGTCCTGAATTGTTCTTAATTCAGTAGCATCGTATTTACTTTCATATCCTTCTTTAGGTCTTACCACATACTGGTAAATTTCTCCGAGACCGGTTGAGATCGGGCCAAGTTCAGGGGTTCCGATCCCCGGAGGAATCTCTGTCTGGACTTTTTGAAGCCTTTCAGCAACCTGCTGTCTGGCCCAGTAAACATCAATATCGTCATCAAAAACAATAGTTACCAGGGATAGTCCGAAACGGGAAAAGCTTCTTATTTCTTTTAATCCCTTAATATTACTGTTTGCCTGTTCGATGGGAAAGGTAACCAGACGTTCAATATCGGTAGCTCCGAACGACGGGGCTATTGTAATAACCTGTACCTGATTATTGGTAATATCCGGAACAGCGTCAATTGGTAATTTTGTGGCTTCGTACGTTCCATATAAAACCAAACCGATTACGAAAAGACCAACAATGAGTTTATTCTTTACAGAAAACTCTATAATAGCATTGAGCATATATGTCTATTTAACATTTATCTAAAAAAATATACAAACACAAAGCATTGTAAATAAGCTTTGTTAATATAAAATAACTGATACTTGTTAACAGGACTTAGGCGGTTGCCAGATATTTGACAGATAGGAAGACGTAAAGAATATCTTATACTGAACCTTGAAAGTATTTATTTCACTTTCAACAGGTTTAATCACTTTGTATGAATATAAAGTGGGTGCAGATGTCGGGCTGACTGTATTGACACAACCATCATGTGATTTGAAAGGCAGACGCATGTCTTTATCATAATCACCATAAGTTACATCATTATTTGAATAATGAATTTTGAGGAATACCCATAACGTAGTACCCTCATTCATCTGTTTGTGTTCAGAAAAATGCTCAATTAGCAGAGGCAGCTTTAATATCTGATATAGTTCTGTAGTTGAAATCAGAAAAGCTGTAAGCAAAAGTATGGAAATCGCTTTTTTCAATGATCAAATATACGATTTATTGCAATGAGAATATATGATGCATATCATACATTTTACAATCACTATTGCTCAGGTTTCCCTTTGATATTAAGATCTTTTATTCTGTTTCTGATTTTAGTCATAAATTCATCTCCCGGATCATTTTTACTTGTGAGATAATTAGGGTCGGTTTCCTTCCAGAGCGGATGACCAATAAATGATTTGTATTCATGATGTCCGATGACATACTCAATATCATACTTACTTTTAAGATAACGTATTAATGCCTCGTTGGCATCAAGCTGTTTTTGGGTAAGGGGAGCATTTGTCCCGCCCACATTTTCAATGCCGATAGCACAATAATTAAGTCCGATTACATGTCGCGCAAAGGTAGTTTCAGGCAATTGTCTGAAGATAACCCCATCGCGGTCAACAAGAAACTGAGCCGAAACATTTAAGCTGCTTGCACCCGCAATACCTTTTCTTGCTCCCGGAAGAAGGGTGGGGTTCATCGCATCAAAAGACTTTTCGAGCGTTGGAATCGCTGTCCAGTGCAGCACAATGATTTTAGGAACAATTGTAGCTGAATCGCTGGTAATACCATGTCTGACCTTCATGTATTCGAGCGAAAGCCTTTCTCTTTCCTGATCAAAAACAACCGGTTTATTAAATGTCCTGAATGTTTGTGCTCCGGCACATCCTGAGAGCGTCAGAATGCTGAGAATGCAGATTAGTTTACTTGCAAGTTTCATTTGAAATTATGTAGATTCTCAATCTGATAAATGTAATACCTTATCTCTAAAGTTAGCAGCATTTTTATACTTTAGATAAAAGATCAAATCAGCAAAGATTAATTATTTTCAGAAACAATTATGGTAGCAATTACAAAAGATAAGGAACATACTCAACAGGGCCATCAGTATGTCAGGATTGAATCTATTGATATACTTAGGGCAATTACCATGCTGCTGATGATATTTGTGAATGATTTCTGGTCATTAAAAAATATACCTGACGGACTCAGGCATGTTGCCCGTGGTGTTGACGGTATTGGTCTTTCTGATGTGATTTTTCCGGCATTTCTGTTTATTGTCGGTCTTTCTTTGCCATATGCGATAAGAAACAGAAGGGATAAAGGAGATACAGATTTTGACCTTTTTAAACATATACTTCTGAGAACGGTCGCTTTAATTACGATGGGAGTTTTTCTGGTAAATGGTGAAAGTGTAAATTCTGAGGCAATGGGAATTAAAAACTGGGTCTGGGGACCATTATCCTGTTTATGTTTTATCCTGATCTGGAATTCTTATCCCAAAAATATCCATAAATACCTGGTGAATAGCCTTCGGATCGGCGGTGTATTAATTCTTATTGTTCTTGCTATCATGTACAGGGGAGGGGAATCAGGTGAACTACGTTTTGAAACTCATTGGTGGGGTATTCTCGGACTCATAGGCTGGTCATATTTTGTCAGCAGCCTGATTCTTGTATATTCAAAAAGTAATTTTTATGTGATTCTTGGAGCATGGTTGTTTTTTTGTGTGCTCAGTATGGTTAACAAAGCCGGATTAATATCTGAATGGACGGTATTAAAGTTGGTTCCCGGTCCGGTGAAGGGTGGCACACTTATCGCACTTACTATTGGGGGTGTTCTTTCATCAATGATTTTTCAATATTATACAGAACGGAATCAAAAGCAGAAACTAACAATAGTTTTCCTTGTCCTTTCTGTTCTGCTGATATTCTTATCTGTAATCACGAGACCTTACTGGGGATTAGCTAAGCTTGGAGCTACGCCGGCCTGGCTCTTTTTGTGCAGTGCATTTACATTACTTGCTTTTTTACTGATTTACTGGCTAACTGATGTTGGGAAAAAGTCTAATTGGTTTAAACTGATCAAACCGGCAGGAACCGATACGTTACTTTGTTATCTGATACCTTATTTTATTTACGGAGCATACAAACTAACCGGATTTAAGTTCCCTGAATTTCTCCTTGAAGGTGGAATAGGTTTATTAAAATCATTTGTTTTTGCCCTGGTTTGTGTTTTGATTGCCGGTGGATTGAACAAAAAGGGAATAAGACTTAAAATTTAAATAAACAGGTCTTTTGTTTAAAATTTTCAAGTCTTTGCGTGTTTTTCGTAACGATTTCATATTACTTTTAAAAGAATAATCACAACTGTGTAATTATTCGTTTTTTTTTCATAGAATTATGAACTGATAATTTCTTGCTTTGGTCAGATTTATTTCGAATTCAGAATAATGTCTGATTATCCACTGAACTTATTGATTAAGAACCTGTAAAACCAAAAATAAATTAAATATTGCTACAACTATGGATAGTGCAAAAACACATGAAATTCTTCAAAGTCCTGCATTTAAAAAGCTGGTTAAAACAAGATGGAACACTTCACTCATCTTTACTTTTATAATGCTGTTTGTTTATATCGGCTTTTTGCTGGTTATTGCTTATGATAAAGAATTACTCAAAATGCCTGTGGGCGATTCATTAAACCTGGCTATTGTTGTGGGTTTGGGTATTATTTTGTTTTCATGGATTATCACCGGTGTTTATGTATACTGGGCAAATAATTACTATGATTCTGCCGTAAACGAAATCAAAAAAGAATTTTAATATCAATCATCTATAAAGAATTATGTCTTTCAATTTACTCTTACAGGCAAATCCCACGGGAACTGCATCTACACTGGGTACCGCTAATCCGGTATCAATTGCCATATTTTTCTTATTTGTGGCTGTAACCTTATATATTACTTATTGGGCAGCAAAAAAAACAAAAACCGGCTCAGAATTCTACGCCGCCGGACGTAATATTTCAGGATTCCAAAACGGTCTTGCCCTCGCAGGGGATTATATGAGTGCAGCTTCATTTCTGGGTATTGCAGGAATGGTAGCCACCAAAGGTTATGACGGATTGATCTATTCAATCGGATTCCTTGTAGGATGGCCTTTGATTATGTTCCTTGTTGCTGAGCCATTAAGAAATCTGGGTAAGTATACTTTTGCCGATGTGGTTGCTTATCGCTTAAAGCAAAAACCAATCCGTATTGCATCTTCAGTAGGGTCACTGTTGACTATTTCCTTCTACCTGATTGCTCAAATGGTTGGGGCAGGAAGTTTGATTAAAACCCTTTTTGGCCTGAATTATGAAATTGCTGTATTTGTGGTAGGTATTGTAATGACCTCTTATGTACTCTTCGGAGGTATGCTTGCAACAACCTGGGTACAAATCATTAAGGCAGTTCTGTTACTTTCAGGTGCTACAATTCTTGTATTACTGGCTATGTCCAAGTTTAATTTCAATCCGGCGGCATTATTTGATTCGGTTTCCAGCCAGTATGGTGCTGATATGCTTGCACCCGGTGGTTTTATAACTAATCCTCTGGATGCATTATCCCTTGGTCTGGCCCTGATGTTAGGTACTGCCGGCCTCCCTCATATTCTGATGCGCTTCTTTACCGTTCCTGATGATAAGGCAGCCAGAAAATCAGTGTTTGTAGCTACCGGATTTATAGGTTATTTCTATATTCTGACTTTCTTTATCGGATTCTCTGCTTTGGCATTGGTAGGTAAAGATGCAATTACTTCAATTGATAAAGGTGGTAACATGGCCGCATTATTATTGGCTGAGAATACTGGCGGAAGCGCTTTTCTTGGATTTATTGCCTCCGTTGCTTTCGCAACAATTCTTGCGGTGGTTGCAGGTTTAACCCTGTCAGGAGCTTCAAGTATTTCCCATGATCTTTATGTAAATGTGGTGAAACATGGTGTATCTGATGAAAAGGGTGAAATGAAAGTAGCCAAGAGGGCGACTATTTTCCTTGGAATCCTTGCAGTGGTACTCGGATTAATTTTCAAAGGACAGAATGTTGCCTTCATGGTTGGACTTGCCTTTTCAATTGCTGCCAGTGCAAACTTCCCGGCATTACTTATGTCAATCCTTTGGAAAGGATTTACAACCCGCGGAGCGGTATGGTGTATGGTAACCGGTGCATCTTTATCCCTGATCTTAATTGTAATCAGTCCGACTATTTGGGTGGATATTCTGGGTAATAGTGAAGCAATATTCCCTCTGAAGAATCCAACCATTGTTTCAATGACTTCGGCCTTTATAGTTGGTGTTATTGTTTCATTAATGAAGCCGGAGCCTAATGCAGTTGAGAAGTTTGAAAACGAGAAACTCCGAACATATTTAGGAGTAGGATCAGAAAAATAATAATTCATGTCTGATCAGCATATGCTGGTCAGACTTTTTTTTAATACAATAATTATAATATGAAACGCAGAGACCTTCTGAAAGGTTTAACAGTTCTTCCATTGGCAGGAGGAATATTGTCAGAGAGTGCAACAGGTGCAGAATTATCTGCCGGTGCAGCAGCTGTATCAACAGCAGCAAAAAGAGACCTGTTTAAAGAGCTTGGTATTCGTACTTTTATTAACGCAAGGGCAACCCTTACATTCATGACCGGTTCATTGATGCAGGATGAAGTATTGGATGCAATTAATAATTCATCCAGAAGATACTGTATGCTGGATGAACTTCAGGATAAAGTAGGTGCTAAAATTGCTGAATTATGCCATGCTGAGGCAGCAACGGTTACTTCAGGTGCTTTTTCTGCAATTATGCTTGGTACTGCAGGCGTGCTTTCAGGAAATGATCCGGAAAAAGCAGCCATGATCCCTCATCTTCAGGGAAGCGGTATGAAAACTGAAGTTATCATGCAGAAAGGACATAATATTGGTTATTACCAGGCAATTAAAAATTGTGGTGTAACTATGGTATGGATTGAAACCCGCGAAGAACTTGAGCGTGCTATCAATGATAAAACTGCAATGATGGCCTTTATGAATTGCAATACTAATTCAGGAAAGATTAAACATCAGGAATGGCTGGAGGTTGCGAAGAAGCATAATATCCCTACTCTGATAGATATTGCTGCTGATGTTCCTCCGATTGAAAACTTATGGAAGTTTAACGATATGGGCTTTGATCTGGTTTGTTTATCAGGAGGCAAGGCTATCCGTGGCCCTCAAAGTTCTGGTGTATTGATGGGTAAAAAGGATCTGATTGCAGCAGCCCGTATCAGTGCTTCTCCAAGAGGAAGTACTATTGGCAGAGGACATAAGGTAAATAAGGAAGAAATTCTTGGACTTTATGTGGCAATTGATAAATTTATCCGTACAGGAGAACAGGAATGGCAATATTGGTTGAAACAAATTGCCCATATCGAAAATGCTGTTAAGGATATTAAAGGTGTAAAAACACGTGTATTTGTTCCTGAGATTGCTAATGCAACCCCTAATCTGGAGATTTCATGGGATCCGGCAATTCTTGCACTTACCGGCCAGCAGGTTCAGGACGGACTTCGTAACGGAGATCCGGGGATTGAGCTGAACGTTGGTAAGAATCATATTTCACTGGTTACTTTTATCATGGTTCCGGGCGAAGAAAAGTATGTCGCAAAAAGAATCAGGGAAGAATTAACTAAAGTATAA
>JBAZHY010000039.1:0-9433 GCA_041652175.1 Pedobacter sp. | reverse complement strand
TTTCAAAAGGAACTCACTTTTGGAAGGTAATTTACTAATGCTACCATGCCTTTTTATTCACCAATTTAATCGTATTGGTGAATTGGTACAGTTATAAATAATATTCCTTCTGACAATACTCTATTCCCATTTGCAGAAGCCAAAATAATAGGTAATCTTTCAGTGTTGATAGGTTTCAAATAATAGATTGAGCCTCATTCTGAGGAGTCTCGTTTCTTGCTTCTCCCTGAAAACAGGATTATAATAATCGACCCGGCGAAGATTGTACTCCATCCTGTCCATCGGATTTGTACAATCTTGCTTGCTATGGCTGCAAGCTTTTTAAACGGAATGAAACTGAAATAATCAGTTGCTTTGAACTGTACAGCTGCAAATGTAAATATCAGCAAGAAAAGCAATGCCCACCCACAAAATTTTAATAAGCCGTTTTTATTCCCGGCTGCGGCAATCAGGGCCAATAATGCTAATGAATATACAATGACAGCCAATGAAGTATCAATATCCCAATAATTCCAGTTTCCAATTATAGGCAAGCGTAACATTGGGAGTAAGCCTCCGGCAATAACAAGCAGAGCACCTGTAATCCCTGCAAGATTTTTAAAACTCATATTATAAGCGATTATGCCTGTGGGCTTCCTCCTTCGGTGAGTTCCATTTTTTCGGCGAAATGTGCGCAATAATCTCTAAGATCACCTACAATTGCTTCTTCTCCTGTTGCACGCAAAAAACTGTCACCCATTGTTTGAAGGGTTTCGTAAAAAAATCTTTTCATTTCATCAACAGGCATATCCTTGGTCCAAAGATCGATGCGTAAGGAGTTTTTATAATTATGATCCCAAAGTGCAAGCATCATTGATTTTACCGGTAATGCTTCTTTATTTTCAGAATCTGTCGATTCCCACAGAATGGTTTCAGGAACATTTTGTTCATCAAGCTCAATAGTAAGTTTTATTTCTGCTTTTTTCATTTTTTCGATTTGTAAGTAGTCTCTGTCGTTTTTAAGTCTGAGATCTTGTTTTTAGATTTTTTTGAACAATACAATAAGTATGGCTACAAAGATGAGGAATAGAAGTTCAAATAACCAAATTCGTTTCAGATCAACGACCAGACGTCTGAATACAAGATCTGTGATGGAGTTCAGGAGAAACATTATGAAGAGGGGTACAGTGCCCAGTTCCCGCCAACCATTCTCATCAGCATAGATTAATAACCAGGCGATTCCTGTGACCAATAAAGCGGAGACAATATTCAGCGGTGTTAAACGCAAATTCATTTTTTCTTTCGGTCTTTTTTATGAACAGCATCAAATTTGGGTCCTTTCTTCCTTCGGGATACACCGGGTTTATTGTTTCCAGGTTTAGAAAAGGGCTTTGCCCCGGATTTTATCGAGATGGTACCCCTGGCATTTTTAGCTTTCTTTTCATGAAAAGCCCCCTTGAAGTCAGGGTCATCTTTTCGTTTCTGAAGATCTATTTCTTTTGCAATATTCTGGCGTTCAGTATATGGGGTATCTTCTATAAATACACCGTCAGGAATAGTAATCAGAGGGATTTTCTGCCTGATTAGCTTTTCGATCTTCTGAACATAATATTCTTCCGCCGGATTACAGAAAGTGATTGCATCACCTGTCTGACTAGCTCTTCCTGTACGTCCGATACGATGTACATAGTCCTCAATAACGATAGGAACATCAAAATTAATTACATGGCTAACATTACTCACATCAAGTCCGCGCGAGGCCACATCAGTTGCTACAAGAATCCGTATCTGACCTTCTTTGAATGCATTTATAGAGTTTATACGTGTGTTTTGGCCTTTATTTGCATGAATCACACGAACTTGGTCGGTACCATAACGGCGCTCCAGAAAATGAAATATGTTATCGGCTACAGTTTTTGTTTTACAAAAAATTATAAGCCTTGAAAACTCTTCTGTATTCTTTAATAGATGCTGAAGCAGATTCAGTTTGGTTTTTAAATTAGGAACCTTGTATAATGCCTGACTTACTGTGGAGGCCGGAGTGGCCTGAACAGCTACTTCAATGATCAAAGGATTTTTAAGAAAGTCGCCGGATATTTTATGGACAAGCTCACTCATGGTTGCCGAAAACAGCAGATTCTGTCTTTTTCTGGGTACAATCTCCAAAATCCTGTGGATAGACCCAATGAATCCCATATCCATCATTTTATCGGCTTCATCCATTACAAGAAACTTCAGATACTGCGTATTGATATGTCCCTCCAGATAAAGATCCAGAAAGCGTCCGGGAGTAGCAATCAGTAAATCAACTCCTTTTTTCAGTTCAGAAATCTGAGTTTTGGGACCGAGTCCGCCATAAAGCAGCACCGTTCTGAGGTCTGTATATTTTGTGAAAGTTTTAACATTCTCCTCGATCTGCATTGCAAGTTCGCGGGTAGGAACAATGATTAATGCTCTGGCATCATTGCCCTGAGCATATTTCAGCTTCATGATTATCGGCAAAACAAAAGCAGCTGTTTTACCGGTACCCGTTTGAGCGATTCCCATTATATCCTGACCGGAAAGTATCGGCATAATTGCTTTTTCCTGTATTGGTGTAGGAGTAGTATAACCTGCATCTGCAACAGCGTTAAGTATTTGCCTGTTTAATTTGAAATCTTCAAAGGATATTGACATAATGCAAAAGTAGGGATTTGAAATTTAGATTCAGGTTGATAGTTATTTGTTGATTATATGCCGGTAATAAATAAATTTTTCATTGATTAATTATTTACCTGTGATTTAGAGTTTGAATCTCCTTTAAACCTATCAGATTAGTATTTATCACCGTGATTGATGATACTTGATTATTATATTCTTTATTAAACCCATTATTTCCACATCTGCCAACAGAGAACTGAACAAAATAATTCCGAAATTTGTGTTTGTTTTCAAATTTTAAGCTCAGGGCATGTCATCAATTCTCATCAAATCAGCAAGTATTGTAAATGAAGGTCAAATATTTATAGGAGATGTATTTGTTAAAGATGGTTTGATCCAGCAAATAGGTTCAAATCTGAATATAGCTGCTGAAAAAGAGATCAATGCCGAAGGTCTTTATCTTTTGCCCGGCTGTATCGATGATCAGGTTCATTTTCGTGAACCAGGCTTAACACATAAGGCAGATATATTTACCGAAAGCCGTGCAGCCATTGCTGGAGGGATTACTTCTTTTATGGAAATGCCAAACACGATTCCCAATACTCTTACTCAGGAATTACTTGCAGATAAATATCAAATTGCTTCCGGGACTTCTGCTGCTAATTATTCCTTTTTTATGGGTGCCGGGAATGATAATCTGGAAGAAGTTTTAAAGACTGATCCTCGTAATGTTTGCGGAATTAAAGTTTTTATGGGTTCATCAACCGGAAATATGCTGGTTGATAATGAAAAGACTCTCGAAGGAATATTCAGTCAGGTGCCTATACTTATAGCTACCCATTGTGAGGATGAAGCTACAATCCGTGCCAATTCAGAGTATTTTAAAGCAAAATACGGAGACCATTTAAGTCCTGAAATGCATCCGCTTATCCGCAGCGCAGAGGCCTGTTTTATTTCTTCATCTTTTGCCGTAGGTCTTGCAAAAAAATATAACACCAGACTTCATATTCTGCATATTTCAACAGCAATGGAAACTTCACTCTTCGATAATAAAACTCCTTTGGCACAGAAAAGAATTACTGCCGAAGCCTGTATTCATCATCTCTGGTTTTCTGATAAAGATTACGCGACAAAAGGTAACTGGATCAAATGGAACCCGGCAGTAAAGTCTGCAGCAGACAGGGATGAGATATTTAAAGCTCTATTGGATGACCGTATAGATATAATTGCAACTGATCATGCGCCTCATACCATTGACGAAAAATCTCAACCCTATATCAAAGCTCCTTCCGGGGGGCCTTTGGTTCAGCATGCACTGCCTGTGATGCTTGAGTTTTATAAGCAGGGGAAAATCAGTTTAGAGAAAGTGGTTCAGAAGATGGCCCATAATCCCGCAATCTGTTTTCAAATTGATAAGCGGGGATTTATTCGTGAGGGTTACTGGGCTGACCTGGTATTAGCGGACCTTAATAAACCTTCATTTGTAAGTCGTGAAAATGTACTTTCTAAATGTGGTTGGAGCCCTTTCGAAGGACAAACATTCAGTGCGTCAGTCATAAGTACCATTGTTTCAGGAAATCTGGTTTACGATCAGGGCAGAATTCAGGATGGAGTGTTTGGAAAGAGATTAACATTTAATCGATGATTCCTAAAAGTTATTGACTTTTTCTCTTAAAAACATGATAAAATCACTGGCTGATTGATCGGTATAACCTACGTGCCTTAACATACAAATCACCTGTCCACGGTGAAATGTTGAATGATTCATACAATGAAGTATGATTTCTGCATTATTCTGACTGAATTTATTGCCTTTTAGATTGATATATTCGGTGCTTTCCTGAAAAAAATCCTCTCCTTTATGATCAATAAACTCTACCAGATCCTCAGAGTTTTTACGCAAAAGTCCACAGATTCCCGCAAAACTGCCACTAATATCCAGATTATGCATATGAGGTACATTCTTGCCATCCAATCTCGCAAGCCAGGTTTGTTCAGCATCTGCAATATGCATGATAATTTTTTTTATGGTCATGAATTCATTCTGTCTGTCAGAGGCTATATCCAGCTCATTGACGCCAGCCAGATATTTACAAATCTTTTCATTCGCCCAAAGATTATATTGCAGGTAGTTATTCAGGATAGCTTTCATAAGAAACAAACTTGATTGAATTAAAAATACGACAAAAATTTGAGAATAGTTATGGTTCAAATGCTAATTGAATTGTAATAATATTTCAAATTAGCCGGAATTGTTCCTTATTGATGCTAAACTATCTACCTTTGCCCCTTGTTGAAAAGTATCTATGGCTAAAGTCTCTATTAATATTGCAACCGGCTCAGTTCAGAAAGAAGAAATTATTGTTGGTATCGATTTAGGTACAACAAACAGTTTAGTAGCATTTATCAATCCCGAATCTAACCCTCAGGTTATAAATGATACCGGAAAAGGTGTTTTAGTTCCTTCTGTAGTTCACTTTCATCCTGATGGGAGTGTAATTGTTGGAAATGAAGCAAAAGGATACCTGATTTCAGATCCCGCTAATACTATTTTTTCTGTGAAACGTTTGTTAGGTCGTTCCTATAAAGATATTGAAGCTCACAGCAGTCTGTTTTCCTATAAAATCATTGACGATGATCAGGAAAGTCTGGTTAAGATTAATGTCGCTGATAAATATTATACGCCTATTGAACTTTCGGGTATGATCCTGAAAGAATTGAAGGAGAGGGCAGAACATGCTTTAAAGACCGCCGTTAACAGAGCGGTAATTACAGTTCCGGCTTATTTCAATGACAGTCAGAGACAGGCAACCCGGGATGCGGGTAAGCTCGCTGGACTTGATGTACTGAGAATTGTGAATGAACCTACTGCAGCAAGTCTGGCATATGGCATTGGATTAGATCCGGAAGAAGAGAAAATAATTGCAGTTTATGATCTGGGTGGAGGTACTTTCGATGTCTCTATTCTTAAAATTCAGAATGGAATTTTTGAGGTATTATCTACAAATGGAGATACCTTCCTTGGTGGAGATGATTTCGACAGAGCTATTGTAAACTATTGGATTGAACAAAATAATCTGGAAGTAAGGAAAACGGAATCGTCCTTTAATCAGGCATTACGTTTAAAAGCTGAAGAGGCCAAAAAAGCGTTGACTTTACAGAATATTTTCAACGATTCTGTTGAAGATATTCCTTGTGCAATTACAAAACAAAAATTTGAAGAACTGATTCTTCCAAAAGTTGAGTTGACCATTGATTGCTGTAGAAATGCATTGAAAGATGCAGGGTTAACTGCTTCAGATATTAATGAAGTTGTTATGGTTGGCGGATCAACCCGTACACCACTGGTAAAGAAAATGGTTGCTGAGTTCTTTGGTAAAGAAGTTCATGATCAGATTAATCCGGATGAAGTGGTTGCTTTAGGCGCAGCTATACAGTCAGATATTCTTGCAGGAAACCGGAAAGATATTTTATTACTGGATGTTACTCCACTTTCTCTGGGCATTGAGACTATGGGTGGATTAATGGATGTAATTATTCCAAGGAATGCCAAAGTGCCAACTAAGGCCGGCAGACAATATACAACTTCGATAGATGGTCAGGTGAATATGAAAATCTCTGTATATCAGGGTGAGCGCGATCTGGTTACTGAGAATAGAAAGTTAGCTGAGTTTGATCTGAAAGGGATACCTGCTATGCCGGCTGGCTTTCCTAAGGTAGATATTAATTTCAGGCTGAATGCTGATGGGATTTTAACTGTGGAAGCTGTTGAATTAAGATCAGGCGTAAAGCAGGAGGTTGAAGTTAAACCAACCTATGGATTGACAGATGAGCAAGTTGAAAGAATGCTTATTGACAGCATCGAAAACGCAAAGGATGACGTCAGTAAAAGAATGCTGATTGAAGCCCGAACTGAAGGAGAACAAATGGTGTATACGGTTGAGCGTTTCATCCAAAAGAACAGCGATCAGGTATCAGTACTAGAAATGGCTGATACTGTAAAACTGATTCAAAATCTGAAAAATGCGTTGGGCTCCGGAGATAAAGATCTGATTCTGAAATCTATTGATGAAGTGAATGAGTTTACCCGGCCATTTGCTGAAAGATTAATGAATACAGCAATTTCTTCTGCAATGAAGGGAAAAGCGATTGAGTAGATAAATAGCCGGAGGGGCTGTATCTTAACGAGGTTTCAGATTTCGGTTTGCTTTTAATCGTTTAAAAGATGTTTTAGACGGCTTATACTTTGCGAATGAGCTTATAAGCGATGACTCGTCAGTTTAGCTACATACTTCCCTATAATATCGAATTCCAGATTAACGGTATCTCCCTCTCTCAGGTTTTGCATATTAGTATGCTCAAAAGTATAAGGTATAATAGCCACAGAGAAAGAATCTGTTTTAGAATTAACTACGGTAAGACTAATTCCGTTTACACATATTGAGCCTTTTTCCACCGTAATATTTCCAAAAGAGGGGTTATACCTGAATGTATATTCCCAGCTTCCTTCCATTTCCTTTACTGCAGTACAAATGGCTACCTGATCCACATGTCCCTGAACAATATGGCCATCAAGCCTGCCATTCATTTGTATGCATCTTTCAAGGTTAATCAGATCGCCTGTCTTTAAATTTCCTAAATTGGTTTTATTCAATGTTTCTGTAATAGCAGTAACTGTATGCATTCCATCAGCAAGAGCAACCACAGTTAAACAAACACCATTATGAGCAACAGACTGATCAATCTTCAATTCATTGGAGATGTCTGATTCTATGATCAGATGAAGATTATTGAGATCTTTTTGTAGATCAACGACCCTGCCTGTAGTTTCAATTATACCTGTAAACATTTTAAAAGATTTAGTATTCTTTTCTGTTTTTTTTCCAGTTTGAATCTGGTTGTACGAATCCGGAATCACTACCATTTTTGTTTTGTTCCTTCATGAATAAAGTGCTGAGCAGTGCTGCTATCATAGCCTCATCTTCACTGCTGCTTTGCAGATATTCAGATTTGAAATATTTTCCAACGAAATGGGTGTCGAACTTGCCTGAAATGAAAGCTTCATGTTGCATTACATATTTTCCGAAGGCCAGTGTAGTTTGAATTCCGGTAATCTGATATTCATCAATAGCCCTGATCATTCGATCGATGGCTTCTGTCCGGTCTTTTCCATAACTGACAAGTTTTGCAATCATCGGATCATAATAGATTGGGATATCCATACCCTGCTCAAAACCATCATCTACCCTAATGCCCGGACCTTTTGGGGTAATATAGGTTTTAAGTTTACCTATGTCTGGAAGAAAATTATTAGCCGGGTCTTCGGCATATACTCTTACCTCAATGGCGTGTCCCCTGATTTCCAGATCTTGCTGTTTGAAACTCAGAATCTCACCCCTTGCAATTTTAATCTGTTCTTTTACCAGATCAATTCCGGTAATCATTTCTGTAACAGGATGCTCAACCTGCAAACGGGTATTCATCTCAAGGAAGAAAAAATCAAGGTTTTCATCAAGTATGAATTCAACGGTTCCTGCTCCTGTATAATTGCATGCTCTGGCTGCATTTACGGCACTTTCGCCCATTTTTTTGCGTAATTCAGGACTTAGAACTGAAGAAGGAGCCTCTTCAACAACTTTTTGGTGCCTGCGTTGAATCGAACAATCCCTTTCAAACAGGTGAACAATATTCCCGTAGTTATCGCCAAGTACTTGAATTTCAATGTGCCTGGGAGAACTTACATAACGCTCGATAAAAACGGAGCCGTCGCCAAATGCTGATTTAGCTTCTGACACAGCAAGGTCCATTTGTTCTATAAAATCCTCAGGTTTTTCAACAATTCTCATTCCCTTTCCTCCACCACCTGCTGCTGCTTTGATCAGGATCGGAAAACCTATTTCCAAAGCTCTTTTCTGGGCATCTTCGATATCTGTTACCGCCTCTTCAGTTCCGGGTACCATCGGAATTTTATATTTTAAAGCTGCAGCTTTTGCCGATAGTTTATTACCCATTATTTCCATGGCCTCAGGTGATGGCCCTATAAGAGTCAGCCCTGAAGTTTTTACCTTTCTTGCAAAATCAGCATTTTCAGACAGGAAGCCATATCCCGGATGTATTCCCTGCGCTCCGGTTTTCAGACAGGCCTCAATAATTTTGTCTGCTGAAAGATAGGATTGGACCGAGGGTGCAGGTCCGATGCATACAGCTTCATCGGCATACCTGACATGAAGTGCGTTTCGATCTGCTTCAGAAAATACCGCCACTGTTTTAATACCCATTTCACGGGCAGAACGCATCACTCGAAGGGCGATTTCACCCCTGTTAGCAATCAGGATTTTTTCCATGTACAAAGGTATGTTTCAGTTGGTCTGCAATTAAGACAATTTTCAGTTAAAAATTCTGCGTTTAGTGTCATATTCAGTATTCCTGAAACAAGATCAATGAATCTTTTTTAAAGTCATGGCCGTGTATTCGATCATATCGTCACTTAGATCAAGATGGGTAACAAACCTGATCATTTGTTTGCCGAAAGTATTGCATTTGATACCGTAGTGATTTAGTTTTTCGACAAATTCTTCTGCATTATACTTATCTGTAAGCTCAAAGATGACAATATTGGTATCTGCCGGCATAACATTTTTTACAATTGGAGATGTTTTTAAAGCATCTGCAAGGGTTCGTGCATTTTGATGATCATCCTTTAATCGGCTGATATGGTGATCTAATGCATAAATGCCTGCCGCCGCCATAAAACCTGCCTGACGCATTCCTCCGCCCAGTACTTTTCTGATTCTTCTTGCTTTATAAATAGTTT
>JBAZHY010000038.1:0-9527 GCA_041652175.1 Pedobacter sp. | reverse complement strand
CCTGCCGTTCCTCCCAAAAGTATTTTATTAGGAATGTAATATTTTTCAATCTCTTTTCTCTTTTCTTTACTCTCTGAACCTGTAATCGCAATTTCATAAATTCCAAAAATCCTAAACATCAACAAGGAAGCCCAGTTAGAATAAGCTGATGCATATGTTTTAATAGTAGGATGAATATTACGCAACATCTGATCTGAAATATCCCAATAAGATTGATCATCATAGAAATGACTCATTTTAAAAAGATTATTAGCCATTACCGAATTAGAAGCAGGAATAACGTTATCCATTAATTCCTGTTTTCTTGCTATGAGTTGCTCTCCACTTTGGGGCGTGTAATAAAACATTCCGGTTTCGGGGTCATAAAACTCCAAAATGCTTTTATCTACCAGATATTTAGCTTTTTGAAGATATTTTTCTTCAAAAGTAACTTCATACAGTCCGATAAGCGCCTCAATAATAAACGCATAGTCATCAAGGAATGCTCCTTTCCACTCATTATTATCAAAAGAGTATACCCTTTGAAGCTCATCATTAATAAGAAGCTTTTGAAAAATAAATTCTGAGCTCTTAATAGCCATTTCAATAAATTCTTGCTCCCCAAAGACCCTATATGCGTCAGTATAGGCCTTTAACATCATACCGTTCCAGGCAGCAAGAATCTTATCATCCAGTTGGGGACGAACGCGAAGTGAACGGGCTGTTAATACCTTTGATTTCAGCTTGTTCATTTTAGTCTTCAATTCAGAAATATCAAGACTTAACTCATTTGAAAATTCTGAGTCATCTAAATTGCAAATCAGAATATTGGTATGTTCCTCTTCCCAATTTCCCTTCTCGCTAACCTGATAATAATTACAAAATAATTCTGCATCATCACCTAATATTTCAATCAATTCTGATTTTGTAAAAGTGTAAAACTTTCCTTCAACACCTTCACTATCTGCATCAAGAGCTGAATAAAATCCGCCTTCAGGCGAAGTCAGCTCCCTTTTGATAAAAGCGATGCTTTCATAAACTACATCTTTATATAAACTATCCGGGGTATACTGATAAGCCTCAGAATAAAGTGAAATAAGCTGGGCATTGTCGTAAAGCATTTTCTCAAAATGAGGTACATGCCATTTCCCATCAACTGAATAACGGGCAAAGCCACCTCCAATCTGATCATAAATTCCGCCAAATGCCATTTTTTGCAAAGTAACTCTGACAGCAGTATGTGCAGCATTATCTTTCATTAAATGAGCATACCGAAGCATAAATTGCCAGTTGTTTGGCATTGGAAATTTGGGAACTCTGTTAAAACCACCGTCGACGAGATCAAATGACCGCTTCCAGGGTTCAAAAATTGACAAGAGGTCTTCGTTGGTATATTTAACATCGTCAACTTTCTTTATTACATTTTCACTCTGCCTGATACCCTCAGTAAGTCTGACCGCATATTCTACAGCTTCATCGGGTTTTTTCTGCCAGAATTCAGCAAGGTTATTTAAGAGATTTTTCCAATCATTCTTCCTGAAGTAAGTACCCCCATAAATCGGACGCTGATCCGGCAAACAAAAACAATTCAATGGCCAACCACCAGATCCGGTCATTAATTGAACCGCATTCATATAAATCTGATCGATATCCGGGCGGACTTCACGATCAATCTTTATACAAACAAAATGCTTATTCATTATTTCAGCAACTTCCTGATCTTCAAAACTCTCATGCTCCATTACATGGCACCAATGACAGGCTGAATACCCTATACTCACCAGAATCAACTTATTTTCAGTTCTGGCTTTTATCAAAGCCTCTTCATCCCATGGGAACCAGTCTACGGGGTTATTTGCATGTTGAAGCAGGTATGGTGATGATTGATTAATTAATCTATTTGGCATTTTATTAAGATAATAAACAAAAATAAGAAAGGTAATATCAATGGAGATGGTAAACAAAATATGACCAATAAATTATTGAACGTAAGGGTACTTAAATATATTTCAGAAAAAGCATTAAATTTCACCATGAAAATTACGCATATCAATATTTATAGATTCAGCATTCCTATGGAACCCTTTGTTATTGCCACAGGAACTATGGACTATGCCCAAAATGTTTTTATCAGAATATATACCGATACAGAATATTATGGTGTCGGGGAATGTTCAGCGTTTCCAATGATAGTTGGCGAGACTCAGGAAACATGTTTAGTAATGGCAAAGGAATTCGCCAGACTATGGAAAGGAAAAAGTCCTGAAGATATTGAAGAACGAATTCAGGATCTCCATAATTTCACTGCTCATAATTCAACCATTAAAAGTGCCTTTGATATGGCACTTTATGACCTGAATGCCAAAATTAAAGGTCTGCCTTTATATAAATTTTTAAAAGGCCAGAAGCGCATTGTAGAAACAGATATGACAATTGGTATAGGTAGTCCGGATGAAATGACAGAAGCAGCAATTAGATACCAAAGTCAGGGAGCAAGAGTTTTAAAAATCAAATTGGGTAAAAAGCCGGAATTAGACCTGCAACGTATTCAAAAAATCAGAAAAGGTGTTGGCAAAGATATGATCCTTCGGATTGATGCCAATCAGGGGTGGGACTTTGAAGAAGCATTATATTGCTTAAATGGCATGAATAACCTTAATATTGAATTTTGTGAACAACCTATGCGTACCTGGTATGATGATAAACTGCCTGAATTAAAAAAGAAAACTTCAATAAAGATTATGGCTGACGAAAGTTGCTATAACCATCATGATGCAAGAAAATTGATCAATAGCCAATCTTGTAATTTTATAAATATAAAATTTGCGAAATCGGGTGGGATTAATGAGGGACTCAAGATCCACGATATTGCTTTAAAAGCCGGAGTATCATGTATGATTGGCAGCATGCTTGAAAGCAGGATTGCCTTAAGTGCAAATCTCCATTTTGCATATGCATGTGAAGGAATTAAATACTTTGATCTTGACACCTGTTTGCTAGGACATTTGATTGATCCGGTAAGGGGCGGCGTAACCTATCAGGGATTTTTTCTGGATATTCCAGACAATCCGGGAATTGGAGCCGACGCAGATGAAGATTTTCTCAAATCTTGCGAGAATTGGACTATATAAAAACATTGTTCATATGAATATACTCATATGAACAACGTATAATTATTTAGTTACTTAATTCTGCAAAATATTTATAGAAAAGCGGAATGGTTTCAATCCCTTTATAAAAATTATCTATATCAAACTTTTCATTAGGAGAATGAAGGTTATCACTATCCAATCCGAAACCCATTAAAACCGTCTTAATTCCCAGTTCTTTCTCAAATAATGCAACAATTGGGATACTTCCCCCTCCTCTTGTCGGAATAGGATCTTTTCCAAACGATTCAAGTATTGCTTTTTGAGCTGCTTTATAGGCAATACTATCAGTTGGTGTTACAACCGGCTCACCGCCATGATGTGGACTTACCTTTACTTTAACACTTTTGGGTGCAATACTTTCGAAGTGATCTTTAAAAAGCTTAGTTATCTTATCTGAGCTCTGATTAGGAACAAGGCGCATCGATATCTTTGCAAATGCTTTAGAAGGAAGCACAGTCTTAGCACCTTCTCCGGTATAACCACCCCATATCCCATTTACCTCAAGTGTAGGGCGTATTCCAGTACGCTCTAAAGTTGAGTAGCCTTTTTCACCCCATAACTCTTCTACTTTGAGATCATTTTTGTATTCATTCTCATTAAAAGGTGCCTTGTTTAATATTTCTCGTTCATGAGCACTTAATTCTACTACGTCATCATAAAACCCGGGTATGGTAATGTGGTTGTTTTCGTCATGAAGTGATGCGATAAGCTTTGAGAGAATAGTTGCAGGATTTGCAACTGCCCCACCATATACTCCCGAATGTAGATCGCGGTCTGGTCCGGTAACCTGAACTTCAACGTATGACAAACCTCGTAAACCAGTTTCCAATGAAGGATGATTCATACTGATCATTGAAGTATCAGAAATTAATACCACATCAGCTTTGAGTCGATCCGTATTTTCAGAAACAAAAATTCCAAGATTACTGGATCCTACCTCCTCTTCTCCCTCAATCATAAATTTAATATTACAGGGCAGGGTATTTGTACTCATCATCAATTCAAAGGCCTTGACATGCATGTAAAATTGCCCTTTATCATCACAGGCACCCCTTGCATAAATCTTTTTATCACGAATAGTTGGTTCAAAAGGAGGCGTTTGCCAGAGTTCCAAAGGATCTGGTGGTTGAACGTCATAATGACCATATACTAAAACCGTTGGCAGGGAATTATCAAGAATTTTTTCTCCATAAATTATTGGATAACCAGCGGTTGGACAGACTTCAACTTTCTCTGCTCCTGCAGACTTCAACTTTTCAGCTACATAATTAGCTGCCTTAATCATATCTCCCTTATGGCTGGGATCTGCACTAATAGATTGAAATCGAAGAAGTTCAAATAATTCCTCCAAAAACCGCTGCCTGTTATTATTTACATATTGTCGGATTTCTTGCATATAATTGGTTTTTGTGCAAAGATAGAAATCTGGGGAGAGTTGCTAGATAAACAACAATAATTTAAAAATCTCCCTAGGTATTCGGTATAAGCTATAAAAAGTTTTTAGCCCCAGCTTGCTAATCTTTTATTTTAAAAAGAAAATGCAAAATCATTGCTTTTTAAAATCTTAAACATGGTAATTACTTTCTCTTTATGCTTAAAATAAGCAAGACACAAGCTTAATGAAACAAATCCTGCGATTAAAGTAATTAATCTTAGTCATTTTTCATACCAATACTTCAAAAAATATGCCTCAGTTTGGTTATTTAATACTACTTAGAGGTGTCAATGACTGTGGTATTACACGAATAGTGTCCGGGTTAACGCCCCTAAACTTAGAAGGCTCAGATGCAGGGGTAACAATATCCCAATCACCACAACCTTTACATAAAATACCTTTATCTGATTTAATCGACTGATTTTCAAGGGCAGGTAATTCATTCTTTTCACAAGAAGTAAAAAAAACACTTCCCAATATTGTAATTATAAATAATAATCTTTTCATCTTTTTAGGGGTTTAATATATTTTATAATAATCTGATTTAAATTTATTTTAATTTGTAAACAAAATAAAGCTATATCCTCTTAAATTTACAATTTAACTTACACATAATCCCTGAAATGAAAATATTTATTTTTTTATTTTTTCTTGTAAGTTTTATTGCCCCTATTCAAATCACCGAAAAAAGAATAAATATTAAAGATTCTTCTAATGTTATTATTTTAAACAATCAAGCTTTTAAAGCCCGTTTAATAAATCCTGAATTAACCATCTCAAATGCTAAAAAAGCATTAAAAATAGCTAAAAGAATAAAATATACTAAAGGCATAGCTGAATCATTTCGCGTTATTGGTATAGGGAACAGTTATAAAAATGCTATTGATACAGCAATAGAAAACTACCTAAATGCTCTAACATATTTTAAAAAATGCAACGATCTTGAGGGACAGGCAAAAGTTTACAATAATTTAGGAAATCTTTACAGAGATCTTGACAAAGATAAATCTCTTGATAATTTTAACAAAAGTTTAAGTATAGCAAAAAAAATCAAAAAAGAAGATCTGATTGCTGGGCTTTACCTTAATTTAGGAAATGGCAACCAACAGATAAAAGATTATCAGAAAGCGCTTTCATATTATAAGCAAAGTCTTTTAATGTTCACTAACTTGAATAACAAAATAGGACTAATACAAAGTAATCAAAATCTAGGTGTTCTTTATTTAAATCTTGGCGATTTCAAAAAAGCTGATAGCCACCTTAGGGAAGCCTTAGCAAATGCGAAACAGCAAAAACTAAATAACTCTATTGCAGCAATAAATTTAACCCTTAGCTCAATTAATATTGCTCAAAATAGATTTAAAGAAGCTGAAAAAACGATTGAGGAAGGTTTATACTATACTAAACTGCTTAGAGATACTAAGCTTGAGTATAATTATACATTTGCTTCTTATGAGCTCGAAGCAAAAAGAAAAAATTATTCTAAAGCTTTATTTTTTCTACAAAAGGCTTATAAGCAGGATAGCATAAAATATGCAAATAACATATCAGACAAAATAAGTCTTCTTGAAACTCAACATGTTCAACTCGAAAGACAAAGAGAAAACGAACTTACTATTGCTAAACAAAAATATACTCAAATCTTATTTTGGGCAAGTAGTCTTGTAGCACTCTTAGCATTAGTGGTGATATTTTTACTCGTTAAAAACGTCAAAAAATCAACAAGGACCAATAAAGAATTAACTCGCCTTAATCTTGAAATATCAAAACAAAAGGATGATCTAAACCGTACTAATCACAACCTGGAAGAAATAATCAGTGAAAGAACGAAAGATTTAAAAGTAAAAAATAAAAAACTTTCTGAATACTCCTCACACTTATCTCATCAGGTTAGAAGTCCGGTCGCTAGCTTAAAAGGATTAATGCTTTTAGAAAAAGATAATCTGATTGATAAGCAAGAATTTATTGAGCAAATGTCTAAATGTATCTACGACTTAGACGATAAAATAATCAATATTAATGAAAATCTGAATAATCCGATCAAATCAAGCTTAATCAATGAGGATTAAAATGATTTTTAACATCTCCATATTATGCCCAATATAGATTAGTATAATGAGTATTCGGTTATCTAACCCTTAATTTCAAATCTCTTTCTTATTTTAGCGCGTTAAAACGGGATCAGATTTTGGATTATTTAAAAGGATTAAACCCATCACAAAGAGCAGCAGTTGAGCAGACTGAAGGACCGGTAATGATTGTAGCAGGTGCCGGTTCAGGAAAAACAAGAGTGATCACCTACAGGGTTGCCCATCTGATCAGAAAAGGTATTGACCCTTTTAATATTTTGGTTCTTACTTTCACAAATAAAGCGGCCAAGGAAATGCGTGAAAGAATCATGAAGGTTGTCGGCGCTGAAGCCAAAAATATCTGGATGGGTACTTTCCACTCTGTATTTGCTAAAATACTAAGGGTTGAAGCTGAAAAGATTGGATACCCCTCTAATTTCACTATTTATGATACCGACGACAGTAAAAGTCTGATCAGAACAATTCTAAAAGAAATGCAATTAGATGATAAGTTATACAATGCTAATTTTGTTTATAATAGAATATCTTCCTCCAAAAACAATCTGATATCCCCTGCCGAATATTCCAAAAATGAACATATTAGGGCCGAAGATTTCTCGACAGGGAGGAGTATGATGAGTGAGATTTATCAAACTTATGCTCAAAGATGCTATAAAGCCGGAGCAATGGATTTTGATGATCTGCTTTTTAAAACAAATGTGCTCTTGCGGGAGCACCCTGAAGTACTTTATAAATATCAGAATAAGTTCAAATATCTGATGGTTGATGAGTACCAGGATACTAATTATTCACAATATCTGATAGTTAAAAAACTCGCTGCAAATAACGAAAATCTCTGTGTTGTAGGAGACGATGCCCAAAGTATCTACGCTTTTAGAGGAGCTAATATTCAGAATATTCTCAATTTCGAAAAAGATTATCCAGATCTTAAAATCTTCAAACTGGAACAAAACTACCGCTCTACTCAAAACATTGTAAATGTTGCTAACAGTATTATCGCCAACAACAAAAATCAGCTGAAGAAATCGGTATTTTCTGCAAATGAAACCGGAGAAAAGATAAAAGTTTGCAGAGCTTTTAGTGATAATGAAGAAGGCAAAAATATAGCTGAAGCTATTGTACAGGAACAAGCATTGACTGGTGCAAAATATCATGATTTTGCTATCCTTTACAGAACGAATGCTCAATCAAGGGCTATGGAGGAAGCTCTCCGAAAACTTAATGTTCCCTACAAAATTTATGGTGGACTGTCCTTCTATCAGAGAAAAGAAATCAAAGATCTGATTGCTTATTTCAGACTAACATTTAACCCCAACGATGAAGAAGCAATAAAACGTATTATCAATTATCCCCGCAGAGGAATAGGCGATACTACACTTGAAAGAATTATGATTGCTGCTGACCAGAATAACTTAACTCTTTGGGAGGTTATTTGTGACGCGCAAAAATATCTTGATTCCAGAAGTTCAGGTGCTGTTTCAGGTTTCGCCTCGCTGATTCAGAGCTTTCAGGTCATGACCAAAACACATTCAGCCTATGATACGGCTCTGCACATTGCTCAGCATTCCACATTATTAAAAGAACTTTATTCTGATAAATCAATTGAAGGTCTTGCCAGATATGAAAACATTCAGGAATTACTGAATGGAATAAAGGAATTCAGCGAACGGGAAGATATTGAAGAAAGAGGGCTTGATATTTTCATGCAGGATGTAGCACTTCTTACTAATGATGATAATGATAAGAATCCTGATGCTGATACTGTTTCTTTAATGACCATCCATTCATCGAAAGGCCTGGAATTCGACAATGTGTTTGTAGTTGGACTTGAAGAGAATTTATTCCCATCTCAAATGTCATTAAGTTCAAGAACCGACCTGGAGGAAGAAAGAAGGCTATTTTATGTGGCAGTTACCAGGGCCGGTAAAAAGCTGACCTTATCTTATGCCACCTCAAGATACCGTTGGGGAACCTTAACAAGCTGTGAACCTAGTCGCTTTATCGAAGAGATTGATGCCCAATACCTTGAATTAGACTTTAAATCAGCGACAAAGCAGGGAAATCCTTTTTCCTCTGAAGAACGATCGCCCTGGCAACAAAAAGAAATGTTCAGTAAGCCTAAACCAGCTTCAGCTTCCCGTACTCATTCAATATTACCTAAGGCACATGTGCCTAGTGAAGGCTTCGTACCCTCAGACACTTCCGGCCTTCAGGTAGGTATGGAAGTGGAGCATGAGCGTTTTGGATTCGGTAAAGTTTTGAATCTGGAAGGTAATAAACCGGATATAAAAGCAACAATATTCTTTAAAGAATTAGGACAGAAGCAATTATTATTAAAATTTGCTAAATTGAAAATTATAAAATAAAATCAAAATCGCCGAATTTAGCTTCTAAACCGCATATTTAAGCTGGCGATAATTAAGAAACACAATGACATTCGACTATAATACCACCAGGAAAAAATTAATTCTTGCCGAATATGGACGGAATGTTCAAAATATGGTAAAATATATTGTTGAACTTCCTACTAAAGAGGAACGAAACCGATACGCACAGGTAGTTATTGACCTGATGGGATTTTTAAACCCTCACCTACGTGACGTCGCTGATTTCAAGCATAAATTATGGGATCATTTACATATCATTTCTGACTTCAAAATAGATGTTGATTCCCCCTATCCGAAGCCATCAGAGGATGCAATCCGTTTTAAACCGGCACCTCTTTCATACCCTCAGCAAAGAATCAGATACAAGCATTATGGAAAGACTGTTGAGCTAATGATTACCCGTGCAAAATCAATTGAAGATCCTGCCCGTAAACAAGCTATGGTACAGTCAATAGCAAATTTTATGAAAATGGCCTATGTTACC
>JBAZHY010000037.1:6160-9564 GCA_041652175.1 Pedobacter sp. | reverse complement strand
ATTTTATATAATTTTTGCTTTCAAAATTTTCAATAAAAGAAAGACAAAAGGAATTTTTTTCTGAGAAATCAGAAATTGATAAGAATTTATATGCTTAAGACTGAAGCAGGACGATAGTTACTCCCCTGAACAAGTCCTTTTTCTTCCAGACGCTTATCGATATAACTTTGAATCTGGGATTTCTTCATTCCCCAGTTCGGAGCAATAAGTAAATCGTAATCTGCAAGCCCGAATAAACGCTGTAAAACAATATCAGGTCTCAGATAGGAAATAAACTCTGCAATAAAATCGGTATACTCATCAATCGTAAAAAGCTTAAAGGGGTCGCGGCTGTATCTGGCACCCATAATTGAACCTTTAACAATATGGAGGTGATGTAGTTTAACAAACCTGATCTGTGGGAATTGATTGATCTCATCTGCATATTTTAACATCATGTCATGAGTTTCCCAGGGAAAACCGAAAATAGTATGAACACAAATATCGACTTTGGTATTTTCTGCCAGCCTGATTGCGTCCAGAAACTCCTGATGACTGCATCCCCGATTGATTCTCAGCAAAGTATCATCGTAGATCGATTCCATACCCATTTCCAGATCAACATCAAACCTGTCGGTATAACTCTCAAGCAAGGCAAGTTTCTCAAAATCAATGCAATCCGGACGGGTTCCCACTGAAAGCCCGACAATATTATCGGTATTTACACTCAGACCCTCATCATAAAGCATTTTCAAATAATGAGTCGGTGCATAGGTATTGGTATTGGGTTGAAAATAAATAATGAATTTTTCTGCCCGGTAATTTTTGAATGCCCTTTCCATCCCCTGTTCAATCTGCTCACGGATAGTTGGCAGTTTCCTTGAAAGTTCAGGAGTAAATGAATCTACATTACAATAGGTACAACCACCATAACCCTTACTTCCATCGCGGTTCGGACAAGTGAATCCGGCATCAGCAATAATCTTATATACGCGCTGCCCGTCATACTTATTTTTAAGGTATGCGCCGTAATGATTATAATTTTTGTGGCCGTAATCTAAAGGTGTTCCCAAAACTCTATTTTTGCAAAGATACAAAATTGATGCTTACCCTTAATACCGACTGTTATGCTACGTATATATTATAAAAAAGAAAAACGTCTGGCCAAAGAAAGCGACATCAGCCTGCTCAGGACAATTCCTTTGGAAGACCTGGTATGGGTAGACCTTCAGAATTCAACAGTAGAAGAGAAAATAACCATTGAAACTTATTTTGATATCAAATACTCCTCTGCAGAGGAATCCACAGAGATTGAAAGTTCATCCCGCTTTTATGAACTTGATGATGAACTGATCATTAATTCCAACTTTCTTTCTACCAAACAAGACGATTTCGACTATTGTCCGGTTTCTATCATTCTGGAAAAAGGAATACTTTTTACCTACCGGGAAGATGATCTGAAAACTTTCGGAGAATCAGTAAAAAAGATTAAATCCAATCCGGGTTCATTTACAAATGGTCATCAGATCCTGCTGACATTACTTGAAACAGGAATTGAACAGGATGCTGATATCATTGAGGCTCTTGCTAAGGATATTACTGATCTGAATAAAAAGCTAACATTAAACAAAATCAGATCTGATGAAGAAACCCTCCTGAAAATTGCTTCTTTTCAAAATCACAATATTCTGGTCCGCGAAAATATCATTGATAAACAAAGACTTGTATCGTCCCTGATGAAAAGCAATATTTTTCCTGAAGAGCACATGGCCGTACTCCGTATCCTGATCAAAGACATCAGCTCGCTGATTGAACATAATAAGTTTGCATTCGAGCGGCTTGAATATCTGCAGAATACATTTATGGGTTTGGTGAACATTGAACAGAACCGAATCATTAAGATATTCACTGTCGCCACCGTTGCATTTATGCCTCCCACACTAATAGCGAGCATTTATGGAATGAACTTTGCACGAATGCCTGAACTGACCTGGGATTACGGTTATATTTTTGCCATTTGCCTGATGGTACTTTCCTCTGTAATCACATTGATTTATTTTAAAAAACGAAACTGGCTGTAGATCAGAATACTTATTCGTATCTTGTATACGACATTGTATTTCAATGCCGTCATTTTAAATAAAGGAGGCGAAGATGAAAACACCGTTAAAAAACAAGTCAAATGAAAATCAGCAAGGTGATCCAAAGTCAGATCTTGCATTTAAATCAACGAAACAAGAGCTTAAGAAAAGAGGGATTTCCAATAGTGGCGGACAAATGTCATACCATACCGACAACAAGCAGGCAACTGTGAACAAAGGGAATGAAAACTCCATGGTTCAGGGTAAAACCAAAGCTCCAAAAATGCCAAGCAAGCATAGTCCTAAAAAAGGTTAAGCTTTATAAAGTTTTTCAGGAAGGTTAAATCACCTTCCTGAAAAACAAGCTTAAACAAATCCCCCTATCCTGCAAAAAGGGTTCAAAACCGCAATTATTCTTACCTTTGCCCCTATATCAGGAAGAAAATGACCGAAGTCTACAAACCCATCAATAAGATCCGTTTTGTTACAGCTGCCGCCCTCTTCGACGGACATGATGCAACAATAAATATCATGAGAAGAATTCTCCAGTCATCAGGGGCTGAAGTAATTCATCTGGGGCATAACCGTTCTGTTCAGGAGGTAGTGAACTGCGCCATACAAGAAGATGTTCAGGGTATAGCCATGACCTCCTATCAGGGAGGCCATATTGAATATTTTAAGTATATGCACGATTTGTTGAGGGAAGCCGGAGCCGAGCATATCAAAATATTTGCCGGAGGGGGAGGTGTTATTTTACCTGAAGAGATCCGCGAATTAAAGGAGTATGGCATTACACAAATCTATTCTCCGGATGATGGCCGTAAAATGGGACTTCAGGGCATGATTAACGACATGCTGCGCGAATGCGATTTCCAAACCAGAAACTCTTTAAAAGATGAACTAAAGGGAATCCGGGAAAAAGAAAATCAGGCTATCGCTTCAGCAATAAGCCTGGCTGAAAACCATCCTGAACTAATTGAAGATTTTCTGAAAGAATTAAGAAAACTGGCTGAAAGCAAGACAATTCCTGTTTTAGGAATTACCGGAACAGGCGGAGCAGGAAAATCATCCCTCATTGACGAGCTGGTCCGCAGATTCCTGATAGAAACTGATAAAAGTATTGCCATCATTTCTGTTGATCCCTCCAAGCGTAAAAGTGGGGGTGCCCTGCTTGGCGACCGGATCAGGATGAACTCAATCAACAATGCCCGGGTCTACATGCGTTCGCTGGCTACCCGGCAGGCTAATCTGGCCTTATCAAAATACGTTCAGGAATCGATTGACATTTGTAAAGCGGCAGGTTATGATCTGATCATTGTAGAAACTTCCGGTATCGGTCAATCA
>JBAZHY010000037.1:0-6150 GCA_041652175.1 Pedobacter sp. | reverse complement strand
CAATCAGATACGGAGATTACTGAACATTGCGATGTTGCCTTATATGTAATGACACCAGAGTTTGGAGCAGCGACCCAGCTTGAAAAAATTGACATGCTTGATTTTGCCGACCTGGTAGCTATTAACAAATTTGACAAGAGAGGAGCCCTCGATGCTATCCGGGATGTACGTAAACAATTCAAGAGAAATCATCAGCTGTTTAACAGTGATGATGAGGATCTGCCCGTGATCGGCACCATGGCATCCCAGTTCAATGATCCGGGAATGAACAAGCTGTTCACCGAATTACTGAATATTATCCTGACGAAAACAGGCACAGACTTTCAGGCAAAAATGGAATTGGTATCTCAATCCTCTGAGAAAAATTTCATCATTCCACCCGACCGCACCAGATATCTGGCCGAAATTACTGAGGCCAGCTCTGCCTATAATCAATGGGTTGATCAGCAATGTAAAACAGCCCAACAGTTGTATCAGGTTAAAGGGACACTGGAACTATGCTCGGGCCACCGGTCTGCATCAGCTGAATCATTAAAGGCACTGAAAGATATTTATAAACATCTGGAAGATCATTTAGACCACCAATGCAAAAAGCTTCTGAAAGAATGGCCTGAAACTTTAAAGAAATATAAAGCTGACGAGTTTATTTATAAGGTTCGTGACAAGGAGATTAAACAATCACTTTATACAGAATCACTGTCGAAACTACGTATCCCAAAGATATCCTTACCCCGCTATGAGGCCTGGGGAGATATTTTACGCTGGCTTTTAACTGAAAATGTTCCCGGTGAATTCCCTTATGCTTCGGGTGTATTTCCATTAAAACGCGAAGGGGAGGATCCTACCAGAATGTTTGCCGGCGAAGGTGGTCCGGAAAGAACGAATAAACGTTTCCACTATGTTTCATTGGGACAACCCGCCCATAGACTTTCAACCGCATTTGACTCCGTGACTCTTTACGGAGAAGATCCGGATTTCAGACCGGATATTTATGGCAAAATAGGTAACTCAGGGGTGAGCATTGCTACACTTGATGATGCCAAAAAGCTGTACAGTGGTTTTGATTTATGTCATCCATCCACATCTGTCTCAATGACTATCAATGGTCCGGCGCCCATGCTGCTGGCTTTCTTCATGAATGCCGCCATTGATCAGCAATGCGAAAAATACATCATTGAAAATGGATTGGAAGCTGAAGTTAAAGGGAAAATAACAAAGTTATTTAAAGCTAAAGATATACCAGGTCCCAAATATCAGGGTGATCTTCCCGAAGGGAATACAGGTCTTGGCCTGATGCTTCTCGGACTTACCGGAGATCAGGTACTACCTAAGGATATATATGAAAAGCTGAAAGCAAAAGCAATTTCCAGTGTACGGGGAACTGTTCAGGCTGATATTCTCAAAGAGGATCAGGCCCAGAACACCTGTATATTCTCTACTGAATTCGCCTTGAGAATGATGGGGGATATCCAGAAATACTTCATTGACAATCAGGTCAGGAACTTTTACTCTGTATCAATATCAGGATATCATATCGCCGAAGCCGGAGCAAATCCAATTTCACAACTGGCTTTCACACTCAGCAATGGATTCACTTTTGTGGAATATTATCTGAGCAGAGGAATGCATATCGATGAGTTTGCACCTAATCTCTCTTTCTTTTTCTCTAACGGAATTGATCCGGAATATTCTGTGATTGGCCGGGTAGCCAGAAGAATCTGGGCAAAAGCCATCAAACATAAATACAATGGAAACGACCGTTCCCAGAAGTTAAAATACCATATCCAGACATCAGGAAGATCATTGCACGCGCAAGAGATCGACTTTAACGATATCCGAACTACTTTGCAGGCGCTTTACGCGATTTATGATAATTGCAATTCATTGCATACCAATGCCTATGATGAGGCAATTACTACCCCAACGGAAGAGTCTGTGCGCAGAGCAATGGCCATTCAGCTGATCATTAACAGGGAACTCGGACTGGCAAAAAATGAAAACCCGCTACAGGGGGCATTCATTATTGAAGAATTAACCGATCTGGTTGAAGAGGCTGTACTGGAAGAGTTCAAGCGTATCAATGACAGAGGTGGTGTTTTAGGTGCCATGGAGACTATGTACCAGCGCAGCAAGATTCAGGAAGAATCATTGTATTATGAAACGCTGAAACATGAAGGGACTTATCCTATTGTCGGAGTGAATACCTTCCTGAATAAGAAAGGATCGCCTACTATTATTCCTTCTGAAGTTATACGGGCTACAGAAGAAGAAAAACAATTCCAGATTTCAGCTTTAAATGCTTTCAAGCATAGAAACGAACATGAATCGGAAGCTCTGTTAAAGGAATTACAGCAGAAAGCCGTTGCCGGAGAAAACATCTTTGAAAGTCTGATGGAAGTTGCAAAAGTTTGTAGCCTCGGACAAATCTCCCATGCATTATATGAGGTTGGAGGGCAGTACAGGAGGAATATGTAAAGGCAGTCCGTCTTTCGACGAGCGAAAGAAATTCTCATATCAGAACGTATCTCTAACGCTAGGAGAAATCTCTTGATACAAGACAATGACCTAAAGCAACAGATTTCTCAGTCGTTCCTCCTTCGAAATGACGAAAAAAGTACGTCATTTTCGACGAGCGAAAGAAATTCTCATATCAGAACATATCTCTGACGCGAGGAGAAATCTGTTAAAGAAAAGTAGTGACTTTAGTAATGAAATCTCTCAGTCGTGCTTCCTTCGAGATGACGGTGGTAGACAGGAATGACGAAAAATAATGTAAATTGGTATTGTACTATCTGTCACAATTAATCCAATTTCGTTAAAATGAGTAATACATCTCCGCGATTTCTTTCACTCGATGTTTTCAGAGGCATGACCGTATGCTTTATGATCATCGTCAATACCCCGGGTGGGGGTGCAACTCCGTTTGCACCGCTCCTGCACGCCGACTGGCATGGATTTACAGCAACCGATCTTGTATTCCCTGCATTTTTGTTTGCCGTCGGTAATGCCATGAGTTTTACCAAAAGTAAAATGGATCAGGAAAGCGGAGTATTCTTAAAAATACTGAAAAGAAGTGCCTGGATCTTTGTTCTCGGATATCTCCTGTATTGGTTTCCTTATTTTAAAAATGATGAAGCAGGAAATTTAATCCTTAAACCGATCAGTGAAACCCGCATTTTCGGGGTATTGCAGAGAATTGCATTATGCTATTTCTTTGCTGCATTGATGATCCATTATCTCTCAGAGAAAAAAGTAATCCTACTGAGCATCCTGTCTCTTCCAGCCTACTGGCTCATTCTTCTGCTCTTTGGCGATCCTGCTGACCCCTATAGCATGTTGGGAAATGCAGGGCATTATCTTGATAAATTTCTGATCGGAGAAAACCACTTGTCAAAAGGAGAAGGTGTTCCATTTGAAGCACAGGGATTGCTGAGTACAATGCCTGCGATTGTACTGGTCATCATCGGTTATTTTGCAGGAAAATTCATCCGTGAAAACGGTAAGAATTATGAAACTATCGCCAAATTACTTTTAAGTGCTGCAGTTCTCATCTTTATCGCTATAAGTTGGGACAGTGTTTTCCCGATCAACAAAAAGTTATGGACCAGTCCCTTTATTTTACTAACCGGCGGGTTAAGTCTGGCAATTATTGCATCACTACTTTTTGTCATAGAAATAAAGATGTGGAATCCATGGAACTGGACCTATTTCTTTACCGTTTTCGGGAAAAATCCATTATTCATTTATCTTCTGGCAGAATTTAGCAGCAGAATACTCAATCTGGTACAGGCAGGGGGAAATCTGAGTTTAAAGACAGCAATTGGGAAAGGTTTCTTCCAATCAATAGCCCCGGGTCCGGTAGGTTCCCTGCTATTCGCAATCACCTTTATGCTGATGTGCTGGCTGGTAGGATTATGGATGGATAAAAAGAGAATCTATGTGAAAGTATAAATTCTGCAATACAGGTTTTGAAAACGTATTTTAAAAACTATATTTATTTCTTAATCATATAAAACCATGAAGTATTTACTATTTATTTTCTCTTTTGTATTAATTACAGGAGCTGCTCAGGCACAAAAAACCAAAAAACTCTTTAACGGCAAGGATCTTACAGGCTGGAATATCCACGGTACTGAAAAATGGTACGTAGAAAAAGGAAATCTGATCTGCGAAAGCGGTCCTAAAAAAGAATATGGTTATTTATCAACCGATAAAACTTATAAAAACTTCATTCTTGAGTACGATTTCAAACTTGAAGCCAACGGAAACAGCGGTGTGTTTGTTCGTTCTTCTATTGACGGAACCAAAATCAGCGGATGGCAGGTAGAAGTAGCTCCTCCGGGAAACGGAACCGGCGGAATTTATGAATCATACGGAAGAGGCTGGCTGACTAAACCAACTGCAGAAGAAGAATCAGGATTAAGTCCGGATGGCTGGAACAAAGGTAAAATTGAACTTATTAATGATGAGATCACTACCTGGCTAAACGGAAAGCAAATTTCACACCTTAAAGATGCAAAAATAGGTGCCGGAAATGGTTTTATTGCCCTTCAGATCCACTCAGGCGGAGGCATCAAAGTGAGATGGAAAAATATCCGTATAAAGGAGGTTGAATAATCATCCTTTCACCTTACTTTATATCTTAACTATCTTTCAGTTATAAATTCTTCATACTATATGAGTCCGGCGGCTTAATTTATTCTGCCGGACTTTATCAAATAAAAATCAATACATTAAATGAAAAACAATCCGGAATCATCAAGAAGAGGTTTCATTAAAAAACTTGCAACATCTACAGCAGCAGTAGCTGTCGGGTCAAATGTTATTGCTTCTGCTACCGAAACGACAAATCAGGCACCTTTCGAATTTCTTAAAAGGGAGGCTATATCAGTCAATGACAATATCAATATTGCCCTTATCGGTGCGGGATCAATGGGTACAGGAGATACCAATACTGCATTAAAAGTACCTGGGATAAAACTGGTTGCTGTTTGCGATTTGTATGATGGCCGCTTAGCCGATGCAAAACAAAGGTGGGGTCAGGATATTTTTACAACCAGATCATATAAAGAATTGTTAAGCCGTAATGATATTGATGCAGTTATCGTTGCCACACCTGATCACTGGCATCAGCAGATATCTATCGATGCAATGAGAGCCGGCAAGCATGTCTATTGTGAAAAACCAATGGTACATTCAATCGGTGAGGGGCCTGCAGTGATCAAAGCTCAAAAGGAAACTGGAAAAGTATTTCAGGTTGGTAGCCAGGGAGTTTCTTCTCTTGGAAATGAAAAAGCAAAAGAGCTCTTAAAAGATGGTGCAATTGGTGAGTTAAACTTTGCTGAGGGATTCTGGGCACGTCATTCACCGGGTGGTGCATGGCAATATCCGATTCCGGCTGATGCATCTGTTGAAACCGTTGACTGGGAAACTTTTCTTGGTAATACAACAAAACGTCCTTTTGATTCAAAAAGATTCTTCAGATGGAGAAATTATAGGGATTATGGAACAGGAATGTCAGGCGATTTATTTGTTCACCTGTTCTCAAGCCTGCACTTCATAACCGATTCATACGGACCAAATAAAATTTATTCATCGGGCGGCTTAAGATACTGGAAAGATGGCAGGGAAGTACCGGACGTACTTTTAGGTATCTTCGATTATCCTGAACAGGCAAAGGCACATCCTGCATTTAATCTATCCCTGAGATGTAATTTCGTTGACGGAACAAGTGGAAATACTATCCTGAAATTGATAGGAAGCGAAGGAGCAATGGATATTGGCTGGGATAGTGTTACGCTGAGAAGGAACAAAAACTTCTCTTCAGATGATCCCTTCTTTATTGAAAAGATGAAACAGGCAGGAACACCTTTAACCGATAGAAAAAGAATTCTTCCACAGGAAGAGTATACTTTTGCAGCAGAAAAGGGATACATGGGTGGCCCGTACGACCATTTTGTCAACTTCTTCAATGCGATAAAAAATAAGGGCAAAGTCGCTGAAGATGCCGTATTCGGATACAGGGCTGCAGCGCCGGCCTTATTATGTAATGATAGTTACAATAACGATACCGCCATCCTCTGGAATCCTGAAAAAATGCAATTAGTTAAAAAATAAAACTTTAAGCAAGAAAAAGCCCCGCTCAGTAAT
>JBAZHY010000036.1:0-9685 GCA_041652175.1 Pedobacter sp. | reverse complement strand
TCGAAGGTGAAGCCCCTTGATTCGAGTTCGTCATGATTCTCATTCAGCCAGTTAATTATACCGAACTCTTCAGCACCCGCTTCCTGTTCAGTAATTACCGGATTATAAGCATTCGAAAACAGTGATCCTGATGATTTCAAACCTAATTCCTGAAGGGTATTGATCTTGTTTTTCTCCCAGCTCAGCGAGCGTTTGATGCGGTGGAAGATATAATCATTATCGCGCTTTTCGGTTCTGACAGTTACCCTGCGGTCGCTGCCTGCCGGAAAAATATAATCACCATATCTGAAATAAAGCTGTAGTTGTGGAGCTTCGCTGTTACTATGCAATAGCTTTAATACCGGAATAGCTTCAAATTTTTCTGTTCTGATTTCAAAACCTTCAGCGTAAACAGCATGCTTTTCAATCAGAGGTGCAACAAATTTTTCAAAATAAGTTTTCTCGGATGATTTAGATATGGAGATAAATCGCTTATTCAGAAATGGCTGAAGTTTCTTGCCTTCAACATCTTCTTCAAAATAATAAAGCACGTCGTCAAGCAGCATCCATGCCGGATGATTGCAGATTATCTGTGCATCCTTAAACATAAATTCAATTCGAAGTCCCTGAAATTTTATGGTTGGGAAATAACGCGTTTCGGTAAGTGATCTTCTGAAGTGAAATAAAACGGATGCCGGTTCAGTGGCGATTTTTAATTTTCTTTCAACCGGCCAGCCTTCCTTACTCATCAGATAAAGTTCTTTGTCTTCCAGCAGTTTTAATGCTTCAACAAGTTTCTTTTCAATCTTTGGTCTGATGAATTCGTATATCTTTTCATCAAAGATGGTACTGAAATACTCTATCGGCCGTATAGCTTTTTTATGATAGCGTTTAATGAGGTGTCCCTGTTCAATTTCTTCCAGTAGCCTGATTAGTTTAAGATCTTTCTCATCCAGAATGGCAGAGAACTCAGTTGCAGTTGTACTAAATAAACGTTGATAGGTAAGGGAGAAACTTTCATTAGGGTTTAGCTGAACAACATGTGGCTCTATCAAATATCCCAAAAAATCATGTTTGCATATAGAATATACGATCTTGCAGGGTTTCTCACTATCAACTCTTAACATAGGGTTTAGAAAAAAATATTGGTAAGCTCACCAATAAAAAATTCTAAATCTAAACAGAATTTCCCTGTATTCTAAAAAGTACTGAATTAATGCCAGCTTTTAATGTAATGGATTGTAAATATGTGAAAATTGCAATTAAACTGCGTTGAAATGATGTTTTTTTATTGAAATTGAAATTGGGTGGAAGCAGAATCCCCAAATCGGATCAGACTTATTTGATATTAATGTTCCCTTCAAATACAAAAGTTGCAGGGCCCTCTAGAAATACCTGGCTGTAATTCTTTCCATCATACTGAAAATCAACATTGAGATCACCACCCGGTACCCTGATTGAAGTATGTACCTTTCCTCTGAGTGCTTTTTGTTGGGCCATGACCATGGCAACTGCCGTAACTCCGGTACCACAGGCATAAGTTTCATCTTCAACCCCTCTTTCATAAGTTCTCACAAACAAATGATCGCCCTGATCTTCTACAAAATTTACATTGATTCCGGCATCTTTATAATTATGGTTGTACCGGATATTTTTTCCCTCAGTAAATACGTCCTTATTGTTGAGGTCACTAACCGGCAGTACATAATGAGGCGATCCGGTATTTAGTACAAAAGCATCACCATCTTTCATGATGCTTTGAACATCAATCATTTGCAGGCTGACACGGTCTCCGTTTTCTGAAATTCTGGCATAATGCGGACCATCTACTGCCAAAAAGTTAGTTTCTTTTTTTATAAGTTCCAGATGGTTTGCAAATGCAACTATACATCTTCCCCCATTTCCACACATGCTTCCTTCACGTCCGTCAGCATTATAATAGATCATCTCAAAATCATAACCTTCTTTCAGCTGTAAAACCATTAATCCATCAGCCCCAATACCAAAATGACGGTCGCATAATTTTTCAATTGCATTTGCATTGTCCAACAGTGGGAATGTGTTATTCCTGTTATCTATCAGGATAAAGTCGTTTCCCGCACCTTCGTATTTGAAAAAATTAAGTTGCATGGTCTTATTTTGATTTACATCAGATGCTTAAGTTGCATCAGATGATAAAAGATGGTATAAATTTCGGAATTAAAATTTAAATATCTGACTAATGTGTTTTGCAGTCTTGATATTTGATTAACCTATTTAACATTTTTTAACACAAAACTGATATAATAATTGTTCCAATAACGTTTAAGTGGTATTAATTTTGTTTATAATTAAATAAATTGAAAAAAGATAAATTACACATATGAAGAAGATTGGAATAACCTTTTTAGCAGCTTGTCTGGGTGGGGCAGTTGCCATCGGATCTTATAAGTTAATTGAAAGCAGGTTTGAGAATTCATTGTCTTTCGAGGATAAACAGAAAGTCTATTTTACCAATAACCCTGCAGCTCCTGTAATTAGTTCATCGACGGGTTCATTGGATTTTACTCAGGCTGCAGCTGCTGTTACACCTGCTGTTGTGCATATTAAGACTACCTATAATGTAAATGACAGGGGCTATTCGGGTCGCGATCAGATGCAGGACATGTTTGAAGACTTTTTTGGAGGTCGTCGGCGTCCACAAGGACCGGCGATGGGGTCAGGGTCAGGAGTAATTATTTCTGATGATGGATATATTGTAACTAATAATCACGTAGTAGATAAGGCCGATAAAATTGATGTAATACTACCGGATAAGCGTTCTTTATCTGCAAAAGTTATCGGATCGGATGCAAACACAGACCTTGCCCTTTTGAAAATTGAAGGTTCTGGCTTTCCTGTTGTGAAGTTGGGTAATTCTGATGATGTTCGTGTTGGGGAGTGGGTTCTTGCTGTCGGTTATCCCTTCGCACTAAATACTACAGTTACTGCGGGTATCGTAAGTGCAAAGGGCAGACAAATTGGAATTCTTGATCAGAGTATCGAACCAGGCGAAGATGGTCGCCCTCAGGCAAGAACTGCTATTGAGTCATTTATTCAGACTGATGCGGCAATTAACCGGGGTAACAGCGGTGGGGCATTAGTTAATACTAAGGGCGAGCTGATTGGCGTAAATGCCGCTATCGCTTCCCAGAGCGGAAGTTATGAAGGATATGGTTTTGCGATTCCTATTAATTTGGCTAAAAAAGTATTGAACGATTTTAAACAGTTTGGCTCTGTTCGACGGGGATATATAGGAATCAACTTTACAGGTCTCGATGCAGAACAGGCAAAAAGGCTTGGAGTTAAAGAGATTAACGGGCTTTATGTTAATGAAGTAATTTCGGGTGGTGGTGCCGCTCAGGCCGGATTAAAGGAGGGGGACATCATCACCAGAGTGGAAGGGAATCAAATTTTTTCCCCTTCCGACCTTCAGGAACGTATTGGCCGCCTTGGCCCGGGTGATAAAGTACAGCTTTCTTATTTAAGGGATGGAAAGACGCTTTCCGCGAATGTAACACTTAAGGGTGAAGAGTCATTGCGTACTGCAAGCAACAGTTCTACAGGTTCTGCTGTCAGTAAACTGGGTGCAAGTTTTGCTCCTGCATCAGAAACTATTAAAAAGAAATTTAAAATTAGTTCAGGTGTGGTTGTGAGCAATGTAAAGCCGGGTGGTTATTTTGATCAGCTGGATTTACCTCAGGGGACTGTAATTACCTCAATAAATAGTAATGCGGTAAACAGTTCTGCTGATGTTGAAAAGGCAATTGCCTCAAGTAGAAATAATATGGTTACCGTAAGCGGCATTACACCTGACGGTATGCAGATCAGATATCAGTTTCAGGTAAGATAAGGTAAATTCTTATTGGTGTAAAAGGCCTTCCCCGATAAAGGGAAGGCCTTTTTTATTTCCATTGCATTTAGAAAACTCTGATGCTTTGAAAAACAGCGAGTTATACTTCATGTCTGTCCGGCTGACGGGTTTATTGGAGTCTGATTTTGTCGAAAAAAATTTAGATTGGTTCTAAATAAATAAATTCTTTATGCTGCAGGCAGATATCTGTTCGATTTTTACCATATAATGATAAATTTGCTCCCTGAATAATAATATAACACAAGGTAATGAGCAATTTCGCAAAAACGTTCTCATCCTCATTGGGAAAAAAACTGGTAATGGCCCTGACAGGAATTTTCCTGTGTACATTCCTGATTGTGCATCTGATAGGTAACCTTCAGTTGTTTAAGGATGATGCAGGACAGGCATTCAATGCCTACGCTTATTTTATGACCCATTTCACACCGATAAAGGTCGTATCTTATTTATTGTATGCTTCAATTATTATCCATGCACTCTATGCATTGATGATAACTTCGGCAAACAAAAAAGCCCGTCCGGTTGCTTATGCTATGCAGGCAAGTAATCAGAACAGTGCCTGGACATCCCGTAATATGGGTATTCTTGGTACCATACTGTTTATATTTATTGTAGTTCATATGGGTGATTTCTGGTGGAAATACCATAATGCTGAACTGCCTTATGCCAGGTATGAGATTAGCCTCGATAATCCGAATGATATTCAGGTTTCAGAGGTTCCATATGACGCCAATAGATTGGTACATTCAGAAATTGTTGATCCGCAGGCAGGAAAAAAGATTATTATTTCAAAAGATCTTTATAAAGTGGTTCAGAATGCGTTCCAAACATGGTGGTATGTTCTTTTGTATGTAATCGCAATGTTTGCACTTGCATTCCATTTGGTTCATGGTTTTAAGAGTGCTTTTCAAACTATCGGATGGAATAATAACAGGTATATACCTTTGGTACGGTTTATTGGTGTATGGGTTTTCGGGCTTTTGATTCCGATTGCATTCGCAGCAATGCCGATATATTTTTTCCTATTTAAATAAGATTATCACATTTTCTGAGCAATCAGGATTATAAATAAATTTCTGAGATGAAATTAGATGCTAAAATTCCAGCAGGCCCTTTAGCCGAGAAATGGTCCAAACATAAATTTAACCTTAAACTGGTTAACCCCGCTAATAAACGTAAATATACGGTAATCGTAGTGGGTACAGGTTTGGCAGGAGCTTCTGCAGCTGCTTCTCTGGCAGAATTAGGTTATAATGTTAAGGCTTTTTGCTATCAGGACAGTCCGCGCCGTGCGCATTCAATTGCTGCACAAGGAGGTATTAATGCTGCAAAAAACTATCAGAATGATGGTGACAGTGTTTACCGATTGTTTTACGATACCGTTAAAGGAGGTGATTATCGTGCCCGTGAGGGTAATGTTTATCGTCTGGCTGAAGTATCCGTAAATATTATCGATCAGTGCGTGGCTCAGGGTGTTCCTTTTGCCCGTGAGTATGGAGGTTTACTTGATAACCGTTCATTTGGAGGTTCTCAGGTATCACGTACCTTCTATGCAAGAGGCCAGACCGGACAGCAGTTATTACTGGGAGCGTATTCGGCATTAAACCGTCAGATCAATCTTGGGAAAGTAAAAATGTATACCCGTCACGAAATGATGGACGTGGTAACTATTGACGGACAGGCGAAAGGTATTGTAACGCGCGACCTGATTAATGGTAAGATTGAAACTCATTCGGCACATGCTGTATTGCTTTGTACCGGAGGATACGGTAACGTATTTTATCTTTCAACCAATGCCATGGGATGTAACGTTACTGCGGCATGGAAAGCCCACAAGCGCGGGGCATTATTCGCAAATCCTTGTTTTACTCAGATCCACCCGACATGTATTCCGGTTACGGGAGATCATCAGTCAAAACTGACATTGATGTCTGAGTCATTGAGAAATGATGGCCGGGTTTGGGTTCCTAAAACTGTAGAATTAGCTCAAAAACTGCGTAAAGGGGAATTAAAGGTAACTGACCTTAAAGAAGAAGATCGCGATTACTTCCTTGAGCGTAAATATCCTTCATTCGGTAATCTGGTTCCGCGCGATGTGGCATCTCGTAATGCCAAGGAAATGGTAGATGAAGGTCGTGGTGTCGGAGCTTCGGGTATTGCGGTATTCCTTGATTTTGCGGAAGCAATCTCCCGTTTGGGAGAGGATGCGGTTCGTGCGAAATACGGAAACCTGTTCGATATGTATATGCAGATCACAGATGAGAATCCTTACAAACAGCCGATGCGTATCTATCCTGCTGTTCACTATACAATGGGCGGACTTTGGGTAGATTATAATCTGCAGACCACAGTGCCGGGATTATATTGTTTAGGTGAGGCGAATTTCTCAGATCACGGTGCTAACCGTTTGGGGGCTTCTGCGCTGATGCAGGGACTTGCAGACGGATATTTCGTGATTCCATATACTTTAGGCGATTACCTGGCTACAATCGGGCCAAAAGCGATTGAAACTTCTCATCCGGCATTTGAAGAAACCAGAAAAAGTGTTCAGGACAGAATCAGTAAACTATTATCATTAAAAGGTACTAAAACCGTTAATGAATACCACCGTGAATTGGGTCATATCATGTGGGAATATTGCGGAATGGCAAGAACTGAAGAAGGACTTACCAAAGCTAAAGGGCTTATCCGTGAGCTTCGGGAAGATTTCTGGAAGAATGCTCAGGTAACAGGTACCAATGAAGAGTTTAATCAGAATCTGGAGAACGCAGGCCGTGTTGCCGACTTCCTTGAGTTGGGAGAATTAATGGTAGATGATGCGTTAAACAGAAAAGAATCGTGCGGTGGTCACTTCCGTTTGGAAAGCCAGACAGAAGAAGGAGAAGCTTTACGTGATGATGAGAATTTTGCTTATGCAGCTGCCTGGGAATACAAAGGCGATGGTCAGCCCGAAGCACTTCATAAGGAAGAACTGGTGTTTGAAAATGTTAAACTAACACAAAGAAGTTATAAATAGTACAACAGTAAAAGTAAATAGTATTCAGTCTCTGAATAGTATCTGCTAAAATCCTAAAGGTACAATACTGAGTACTTATTGCTAAATACTAAATAATTATAAAATGAGTGGAAATATGAATTTGACATTAAAGGTTTGGCGTCAGAAAAATGCTGAATCACAAGGTAAATTCGTTACTTATAAAGCTGAACATGTTTCTCCTGATATGTCATTTCTGGAGATGCTGGATGTGGTAAACGAGGGTTTGATCAAAAAGGGAGAAGATCCAATTCATTTTGATCATGATTGCCGTGAAGGAATTTGTGGAGCCTGCTCTCTTCACATCAATGGCAGACCTCATGGTCCGAAGTATGGTATCACGACATGCCAGTTGCATATGCGAAGCTTTAATGATAATGAGATCATTGTTATTGAGCCCTGGCGTGCTTCAGCATTTCCGGTGATTAAGGATCTTGCGGTAGACCGTACCTCATTTGATCGTATTCAGACTGCAGGTGGTTTCATTTCTGTAAATACAGGCGGTGTACCCGATGCCAATTCTATTCCGATTCCTAAAGTTGTAGCTGATGAAGCTTTCAACTCCGCAACCTGTATCGGTTGCGGTGCATGTGTTGCAGCATGTAAAAATGCTTCAGCAATGTTATTTGTTTCAGCGAAGGTCTCTCAATTGGCTTTATTACCTCAGGGACAGCCTGAGCGTCAGCGTCGGGTTCAGGCCATGGTTGCTCAGATGGATGCAGAAGGTTTTGGCAGTTGTACAAATACAGGTGCCTGTGAAGCCGAATGCCCTAAGGAAATATCAGTTACAAATATTGCAAGAATGAACCGTGATTATTTTAACTCAACATTGATTAAGAGCGAAGAATAATATCAGACATTTTATGCATGCTTAAAAAACTCAGACATAGACAGTATGCCTGAGTTTTTTGTTTTCGGCATATTCTATTTCATATTTTAAATCCAATTTATACGATACCGGCAAGGGCAATAAGCAAGCTATTTACTTATTCTTTCAGTTCTTGTTGGTACAATTTCCGTTTATTCGTTTAATTTTACCAATATCTCAAAACCATAAGATCATGCGTATAAGTTTTCATGGAGCTGCCAGAAATGTAACAGGAAGTAAGCATTTAATAACATTGGATAATGGTACTCAGATATTACTCGACTGTGGTATGTATCAGGGTATGGGTGAAGAAACGGATAAACTGAATGAACACTTCGGGTTTAGCCCGGCAGAAATAAGTTATCTTATTCTTAGTCATGCGCATATTGATCATAGTGGTTTAATCCCCCGTATGGTTGCGCAAGGTTTTAGAGGTGAAATATTTTGCACGGCAGCAACCATGGATCTGGCCCGGATATTACTTTTAGACTCGGCAAATATTCAGGAAAAAGATTGCGAGTACAGTAATAAGCGAAGGGAGCGTAAGGGGCTACCATTGCTCAAACCTTTATATACAGAGGAGGATGCAATAGGATGTTTACGTCAGTTTAGAATTGTAAATTATAATGAAGTTCATCATATATCAGACGATATTCAGGTTTTACTTACAGATGTAGGCCATATTATTGGCAGTTCAGCTGTACATCTCAATATTACCGAGAATGGAAAGACAACCCGTCTTACCTATAGCGGTGATGTAGGACGCTATGGTGATCTTATCCTTAAATCACCTGAAAAATTTCCTCAATCAGATTATATCTTATTGGAATCCACTTATGGTGACAGTTTGCATGATGATGCGGAGCCGGCTGAAGAACTTTTGAAAGAGATTATTCATCAAACCTGTATTTTACGTGGAGGTAAGGTTATTATTCCGGCATTTAGTGTAGGCCGTACTCAGGAGATTCTTTATTCACTGAACCATTTGGAGGAAAGGGGAATACTTCCTGATGTAAGATATTATGTGGATAGTCCATTATCAATTAAGGCAACTAATGTAGTGCGCAGTCATCCTGAAAATTTTAATAAACATGTGCAGGAGGTAATGCTGCATGATGATGACCCATTTAATTTTAAAAATCTAACCTTCATTCAGGATGTTAGTGAATCAAAAGCACTCAATACCAGGCATGATCCCTGTGTGATCATCTCTGCATCCGGAATGGCTGAAGCAGGGAGGGTGAAGCATCATATTAAGAATAATATCGGGGATGAAAAAAATACCATTCTAATGGTTGGCTATTGTGAACCAAACTCTCTTGGAGGTCGTTTGATGGCAGGGTATACCACTGTCAGTATTTTTGGAGAAGAATACAATGTCAAGGCCGAGATCAGATCGATCCGTTCTATGAGTGCTCATGGCGATTATGAGGATCTGTTACAGTTTATATCCCATCAGGATCCTTCTAAAGTTAAAAAGATTTTTATAGTTCATGGCGAATATGATGTTCAGCAACATTTCAAAGAGAAATTAATTGCTAAAGGATTTGCCAGCGTGGAGATTCCCGAGGTGCATCAGGAATATATTCTCGATTAGAAAAATGAACCCGGCAAATAAATAAAGATAGCTAAGAATGAGAATTATTTTATTAATATTATTTCTGGCAGTTTCCATCAGAACTCAATCGCAGACCAGTATTATTCGTCAGGATCCGCAGATCAAAGGTATGATTGATGAAGTTTCTTCAAAAAATATTGAGACCATAGTCAGAAAACTTGTTTCTTTCGAAACACGGCATAGTATGAGCGATACCCTTAGTTCCAAAACTGGTATTGGTGCAGCACGTAACTGGATAAAATCAGAACTTGAATCTTATTCCAGGGCTTCGGGGGCTCGCCTTAAAGTGGAATT
>JBAZHY010000035.1:0-9929 GCA_041652175.1 Pedobacter sp. | reverse complement strand
AGGTGATTATTTTAGGGTTATAATATACTAAAACAGTTTCTGCATGGCCGGTAGTTTCGGTATTGACCAGGTCGTATGTTGGGTTAGGGACGGTGCCGCCTGCATATCCCGATACCGCTGAATCTACACCGGCTACCGCTTCAAAAATATGTTCGGAGCACCAGAAACAGCCTTCAGCAAAAGCAGCAATGGCTTTACCCTGAGGGGCTGTCAGCTTTACTTTACGTACATCTGATTTTTTTTGTGAAACCGCATCACAGGAAAATAGAACCAATAGGAGCGATAATGCCGGGATCATATTTAAATAGCGTTTCATTTTATTGCTTTTTGTAAAGATACGTAACAATGACCCTTAAAGATTTACAGTTTTGAACAGATAAGGATATTAATTATAGTCATTTAATCTTCCTCCAGCGTAAATCTGATATTCTGTTTTATTGCTTTTTTATGATGTCTGTTTACATCCTGCTGTAATCGGTCAAAATTAAATTCCTCATTTGTTCCGCAATCGAGCATATTAAAATAAACAGATGGCCTGATACTTTCAAAATATTCACCAATCGTGCTGGTCCATAACAACTGACATTTACCCTTTATCCGGGGAACTATTTCTGCTAAACCATCCTGAAATTCTATCGTTCTGATGTGGCAGCTTTCCAGATTCCCCTGAGGGAAAAACAATAACAGATTACCCGGTTCATCCAGTATTTCAGCAGCGTAGGCCATACTTTCCCTTACTGATAATTTTCCGGGCTCAACAGAAAAGGAACCCAGATACCTCAGCCACCAGTTTATTTCCATTTGCTTTTTCAAAGACATAATGTAGAGTCGTTTCATGTGGCCCTGTTTCATGAGCACCTGATAGGCCAGATAAAAACCCAGAAAGCCATCACCAAAACTGAAATGATTACAGGATAAAATGTAAGAATGGTTGGATTTGATTTCAACAGGCCTGATGATCAGCTTGTTAAAGTAAAATATACTGAAAAACTTCGTTAGTAAGTAACCACCTACTTTTAACCAGAATGTTGATAAGGGTTTTGCTTTAATGATCATAATAACAAATCTCCTAAAACTTTAGCAAAACGTTTATTGATCAACTCGTGTCCCTCATCTAAATTAAATACTTCTGCATTTTTAATTTGGGCTAAGAAGGTTTTACCCATTTTAAGTGGATAAGCACTATCACGTTGCCCAAAGATAAAGACACTCCTTATGGAATAACTGTTTAATGCATGTATAAGTTTTCTTTCATCTGTTAGTAAAAATCTCAGATAGGTTAAATTAGCATAGAGATTAAATCTTAGTTCATGGGTTTCAATTTCTTTTAGCAGAATTCGGTAGCCTTCTGCATCTATAATTCGGACTTTTCTAAGCAGTTTTAACAAATTAAACATTGCATTCTCACTTAAAGATACTTTCTCAATGATCCTATTTCCGAATTTACCCCTGCTAAAAAATCTGAGAACGTTTCCCGGATTAATGGATGCTGGTGCTGCTAAGATATAATCATTAATCATTTCCGGGAGCTCTTCAACGATTGCCGTTGCATAGTGGGTTCCCATGGAATAGCCTACTACCGAAAAACGCTGAATATTATGGGCATTACAGAATTCCATAATAAAATCAGCCAGTTGTTTTTTTGTCAGCCCGGTTTTGATTGTATTCAGACTCTGATCTTTCAGTCTGGTTGCCTTATGAAAAAAAAGATCGAAGCCCCAGAATGTATATTTGTTTCCTAAGTTCGGTTCTAAGGCAATAAATTGCTTTCCATGCATGCCAAAGCCATGAAAACAAAGCATATGCTCTTCTCCCTTTCCATATTTATAATAATGGAGGTCAACAAAGTCGGTATTATAAAAATGTGAAGTCAATTGTTGATTAAACTATTGCATGAATTAATGCTACTGCCCAGGCATATTCACCGTCATGTGATATGGTAAGGCTCACCTCGTAGTTTTTGAAATGAGCGGGTAATGTCACAGTCGGTAGCCCTGCTTTTTGAGCTCTGTTAATTTCTATTTTTTTCCATCCCAGAGTTGCGGTATCGAGCTGTTTCATAGCTTTATAAATGGCCTCTTTAGCCGCCCAGGTAGAGGCGTAGCGCTGCAAAGAATCACTAAAACTCTCGCAGTAAGCGATTTCACCAGGGGTATACACCTTATTCTTAAAAAGATCGCTGAGCGAAAGTCTAAAATTCTCTATATGTACCAAATCATTACCCACAGCAAATGATCGCTGTGCAGTTATTTGGCTGACAGATATTTTCAGTTCATTCTTCATCTATTACAGGTACGGCCATAATGTTAAACCCACCATCAACAAAATGAATGTTGCCGCTTACTTTTTTTGAAAGATCGGAGAAATAATACAGTGCAGCATCGCCAACATCACCTGCGTCAATATTCCCTAATGGAGCCATATATTTGCCTAATTTACGCATTTTGCGAACACCATTGATACCTCCCGAGGACGTAGTCATGACCAGACCCGCAGAAATGGCATTAACCCGTATTTGTTTGTTGCGAAAATAACTTGCCAGATATAACATGATATTTTCAAGGGCTGCTTTATTAATAGCCATTCCTCCATATTGTGGAATAACTCTGTTAGCCGCGTTATAAGTAAGGGTTAGTATGGATGCATTTTTATGTAGCAGATTTTCAGCTACCCGGGCAATTCTTAGAAGAGAATAGGCACTGATATTAAATGAATCCATCAGGTCTTCAAAAGGAATATCGATATAAGCCGGTATGGGTTCTGTACTGCCAATGAAGTTTGAACAAAGTACTTTGGTATTTGCGTAGGCAATGCCATGTAAAATATAGTCGATCGGGCCATGAGTATTGTATACCGCATTAAGAAAGGCGCTGATCTGGGCTTCGTCCCTTACATCCACCTGCATAGCCAGGCTGGAATCAAGGCCCAGTTTCTCAAGCAGGTAAATTACCTCATCACGAGTATCCTCAACATAGCTTAAGGCAATTTTGCATCCCGACTGATGTAGTTTTAAAGCAATATTGTAAGCAATGGATTCTTCGTTCCTTACTCCGAAAATTGCTGCAACCTTACCTGAATTATTTATCATATTTTGACAATCTTAAAGCACTGTTGGTACCGCCAAAGCCGTAATTAAGGCAAACAATACTATTAATTGGTTTTGAAAAACTTTCTTGCGGAAGTAAGTGACGGTAAGCAGCCAGAGGCTTCATCGGACCAGTCCATTCCTGACGTTTCTGGAACGTTTCCATTTCCGGGTTGAGGTTTGGTGAATTTAAACAAGGTAAGACCTTTTGTTCTTTCAGCATCAGTAATGCGGTTATAAATTCCACTGAGCCGGCCCCGCCTAACATATGCCCGAATTGCGATTTTGGTGCAGATATATGATAGCCATCTTCTCCTAAAGCATCCACCACACTTAACAGTTCAACCGCATCACCTACAGGTGTAGAAGTACCATGTACTTTAACAACATCGGGTTTTTCCTCAGATCCTGCAAGTACCCCCTTCCATAATCTCTGTTGTCCTTCAAATGATGGATAAAACATATCGCCATCGCCATCCGAATTATTAAAGTATTCGTCAATTACCCCTAATATTTCTGCACCGCGGGATACCGCCTGTTCATATTCTTCAAGGGCTACTATACCTGCACCAAACGAACATACAAATCCGTTTCTGGCCATGTCAAACGGGCGCGAACTTTCTTCAGGTTTAAAACCCCGGCTTAAAACCATCATTCCATCAAAACCGATAAAAGTTTCAAGTGATGTACTTTCTACTCCGCCGGCAATTGCACGGTCCTGAAGCCCGTATTTGATTAATCTGTAAGCATGTCCAATGTTACCCAGTCCGGTTGCGCATGCAGAACTGATGGTTTCACAAACACCTTTGTTTTTGATCAGCACGGATACATTGGCTGCTTCACGGTAGGTCATGGTACGGTCAACTGTATGACCACCCGAGTGCCGTGTTTTTCTGCCAAAAACATAAAAATTATGCCATCCGTTTCTTAGAATTACATTAGCTGAACCGCCTGAGCCGATCACCACACCGGTTTGTTCTGACTGAACCAGATCGGTTGACCAGCCGGCCATTTTTATGGCATCCTGAGTTGCCAGCATTGACCAGATGCTGCCTACATCTGCAATAGCCAAATTTGCATCAGGGATACGGTTTAATTTATCTATATAAGTTTCAGGATAGAGACCTTCCATAGAGTCCCAAATTACCTCCAGATCCATTTCAGGCTCTGTGATAAAACCCGCTACAGTAGACCTGACCTGCTTCTCATAAGCCATGGCATCATCGAATGTGCGGATCAGACTTTTGTTAGCAAATAACTTACTGCTAAATTCAGAAAGATTCCTGCAAGTAGGGAAAGCTCCCCCCATACCAACAACTGCCACCTTCCTGCCAGATATTTTAACCACGTGCTTTTACTTTTAAAATGAGATCGACAACGTCTTTTACTGTTGAGCCTAAACCATCAATATCATCATCCTCAAATTCAATATCAAACTTTTGCTCAACTTTTGCTACAATGGCAATCATTTGAGATGATGGTACACTCATATCAGCTAAAAAATCTGTTTCTTCTGTTACACCTACTAATTTTTCGGGCTCTATCATTCTAACGGTTTTAAGTACTTCGATCAAACCGTCAATAATTCCTTGTCTTTCCATTTATAATTTACTTTTCATTAATTGCTCTAAAATATTCTATATCAATTTCCCGCCCCGTTATATCATAGAGATCAGATATAAGTTTAAAATCAGGTGAGAGATCATATTTGAGTAAACGCTCTTCGTTAAAATCTTTAAAATATCCGTCAAGGTCTAATCCCCGGGGGCATCTGTAAATCCTCCCATCGCAAACCATTTGTTTGAATTTATAATATGTTATTTTCCCCAGCATAACATAAGTATCGCCCTTCTCAAGTGCGGCCATAAAGTTCACATTGCCTACACTGATGAAGCCCGGGACAGATTTATCTCTTAAATCATTGGGGGCACAATTATCTTTCTGGCAGATCAAAAACATAGATAGAGAAGCTACAGAAGCCTGAACAAAAGACTCGATCTGGTCTACCCCTCTGAAAATACCAAAATGGTCTTCCACATCGAAGTCAGTAGGAGTATAACTTGCTACAATACCCATTTTGGATGAGTGCCAGTGATATTTATCAACAAGCAGCTTTTTGGGTCCGTAGGCAATCAGGATTTCTTTCGGATGTATTGAACACAGGCTTTCTATATGTTTGCCCTTATCATAATATCCCGCCATTTATATTTATGTTAGTTCCGTTAATGTATGATGCCTTTTCTGATAAGAGGAAAGCTACTACTTCTGCAACCTCATCTACTTTACCAAACCGGTTTGCGGGAATAGCTTTTAAATATTCCTGTTTGTAGTTATCAGGGATTTTATGTGTCATATCCGTTTCAATAAAACCGGGGGAGACACTTAATATTCTTATGTTATGCTCTTCATTCAAAGCTGAAACTTCTCGGGCCAGCGATTTTGACAAGGCTGCTAAACCTGCTTTAGTTGCCGAATAAACTGCCTGAAAAGCATTGCCGGTTTCGCCAACGCATGAACTTATATTGATAATTACTCCATGTTTATTTAAAAGGAATTGTTTCATCACAGCTTTACAGATCATGATCGGGGCTTTCAGATTTACCTGAAGCAAACGGTCTATTTCATTTTCAGGCTGATAAATAATGGGTTTATCAAAAGTAACACCTGCATTGTTGATTACTCCGTAAAGACTATCCCCATGCTCCTTTTTTAAACGTTTACAAAATTTGTTGAGCTGAGCCGGATCACTCAGATCTGCGCAGAGCAAATGGTGTTTGGGGTCGACATGACTAAAACTCTCCTCACGTGTGGCATGTAATATCAAGGTATATTCCTTAGATAGTATGTTAGATATTGCCAGACCCAAACCCCTGCTTGCTCCGGTAATCAATATCTTTTTTTCTGACATATTAAGCTGTTGGTTTGATTAATATTCTGTTGATTGTGAATATTACTAGTATTTACTACCTGCAAAAGTATACAATCAAATATAATTTTTAAATTATAGATAGTCTGCCGGAACATTAAATTTATTCTGTAGGCCGGAACATTTTTCAGAATTTTTTGTGATCAACAATAAGGATGGGATACCGATAAATGTAAGAGTTTTCAGTTGAGGGCACTCAGCCTGCCCAACCCTCCCTGTCCAGACTTCGGAAATGTATCGCTTCAGCCAGGTGTTCCAGTTCGATTTCCTCACTCCCGGCAAGATCTGCGATAGTTCTTGAAACTTTCAGGATGCGGTCGTAGGCTCTGGCAGATAGCCCGAGTCTTTCCATTGCCTGTCTAAGCAGGGTTTGTCCGGCATCATTGATTCTGCAGATTTTTCTTACGGCATTCGGACTCATTTGTGCATTGCAGAAGACTTCTGGATGATCAGAGAAGCGTTTTACCTGTATATTCCGGGCCTGGGTTACCCGTTCACGGATGGCCTCGCTTTTTTCGCTCAGCCGCTCTGAAGAAAGTTCATTGAAATTTACCGGTGTAACCTCCACATGCAGATCTATCCGATCCAGCAGGGGGCCGGATATTTTGCTGAGATATTTCTGTACTACCCCCGGGGGACAGATGCATTCCTTTTCAGGATGATTGTAGAATCCGCAGGGACAGGGGTTCATGGAAGCCACCAGCATAAAACTTGCCGGATAGTTGACTGTTGATTTAGCCCTTGAAATGGTAACCCTGCGCTCTTCTAAAGGTTGCCTCATTACTTCGAGCACCGTTCTTTTGAACTCAGGAAGTTCATCCAGAAAAAGTACGCCGTTATGGGCAAGTGAAATTTCTCCGGGCTGAGGGTTTGTTCCTCCCCCAACCAGAGCCACATCGCTGATGGTATGATGAGGTGAGCGGAATGGCCTGACAGTCATCAGGGAATCTGAGGCCGAAAGTTTTCCGGCTACAGAGTGGATTTTAGTGGTATCCAGTGCTTCGTAAAGATCTAAAGGAGGAAGAATGGTGGGCAGGCGTTTGGCGAGCATGGTTTTACCGGCTCCCGGCGGACCGATCAGGATTACATTATGGCCTCCTGCAGCAGCAATTTCCAATGCCCGTTTGATGTTTTCCTGTCCCCTGACATCCGAAAAATCGCTTTCGTAATTATTGATATTGTAACTGAATTCTTCCCGGGTATTGACTATGGTTTGCCGGAGCTCCAGGGTATTAGCAAAAAAGCCGATCACTTCTTTAATATTGCTTACCCCATAGACTTCAAAATCATCCACGATTGCCGCTTCCCTGGCATTTTCATTGGGCAGGATAATTCCTCTGAATCCATCCCTTTTTCCCTGAATGGCAATGGAAAGTACCCCTTTTACAGACTGTATGTCGCCATCCAGGGAAAGCTCTCCCAGAATGAGGTACTGATCAAGCCGGCTGCTGAAAAGTTGTCCGGATGCAGCAAGAATTCCAATGGCAATTGGAAGGTCATAAGCTGAACCTTCTTTACGGATATCTGCCGGAGCCAGATTGACAACTACTTTTTGCCGTTTCATCCTGTAGCCGGAGTTGTTGATTGCACTTTCGACCCGCATCATGCTTTCTTTGACGGCATTATCAGGCAATCCGACTACAAAATATTTTAATCCGCCGGTGATGTTAACTTCAACAGTTATAGTAATGGCTTCAATACCGAAAACGGCACTTCCATAGGTTTTTGCAGGCATAGGCAATTATAAAATCCTGCGGGTTTTTACCGGATTATAATTTAGTGTGCGGTATAAAGAATTTAGGGAATGGTAAGTCGGAGAAGGGTTTACAATGTTTGGATTCTGCTTAGAAAGAGATCTAAGCAGAATCCATATTATATTTTTACTTACCAAATGGCATTTTAGGCATGCCTTTCATCATTTTGGCAGCTGCTGCAGGGTTTGAGAACTGCTTCATAACTTTACGCATATCCTCAAATTGTTTGATCAGCTTGTTTACTTCAGTAATATTGGTTCCTGAACCTTTTGCGATGCGGGTTCTTCTGCTCTGATTAATTGCATCCGGGTTTTCACGCTCGAATGGAGTCATTGAGCGAATGATAGATTCAATCGGTGTAAAGGCGTTATCATCAATTTCTACGTCTTTGATTGCCTTTCCAACACCAGGAATCATGCCCATCAGATCCTTCATATTACCCATCTTTTTGATCTGCTGGATCTGACTCAGGAAGTCGTTGAAATCAAATTTATTCTTACGGATTTTCTTCTGAAGTTCGGCAGCTTCTTTTTCATCGAACTGCATCTGGGCGCGTTCAACCAATGAAACCACATCACCCATTCCGAGGATACGGCTGGCCATCCTATCCGGATAAAACACATCCAGGGCTTCCATTTTCTCTCCGGTACCGATGAATTTGATCGGCTTGTTTACCACCGATTTGATTGAAAGTGCCGCACCACCGCGGGTATCACCATCTAATTTGGTTAATACCACTCCGGTAAAGTCCAGACGGTCGTTAAATGCTTTGGCTGTGTTGACTGCATCCTGTCCGGTCATGGAATCTACCACAAAAAGGATTTCATGGGGATTAGTATTTGCTTTAACCTCAGCGATCTCCTTCATCAGCCCCTCATCAATTGCCAGACGACCGGCGGTATCAATGATCACCACGTTCTGGCCGTTCTTTTTTGCTTCAGCTATTGCCGCTTTTGCTATTCCGACAGGGTCTTTTGATTCACGGTCGGTATAAACCGGAACACCGACCTGTGCAGCAAGTACTTCAAGCTGATCAATCGCCGCCGGGCGATAAACGTCGCCGGCAACCAGTAAAGGCTTTTTATTTTTTTTAGTAACGAGATAATTGGCCAGCTTTCCCGAAAATGTGGTTTTACCGGCACCATTCAAACCTGCGATCAGGATTACTGTCGGATTAGCCGATATATTCAACTCCTCAACCGTTCCTCCCATTAAAGCAGCCAGCTCATCATTCATGAGTTTGGTCAGCAATTGTCCCGGTGAAATTGCGGTCAGTACATTTTGCCCAAGTGCTTTTTCCTTTACATCATCAGTAAAGGCTTTAGCTGTTTTGTAATTAACGTCGGCATCCAGAAGGGCTTTACGTATCTCCTTCATGGTTTCAGCCACGTTTATTTCCGTTATGCTTCCCTGTCCCTTAAGAACCTTAAACGCTCTGTCGAGTTTATCCTGTAAATTTTCAAACATCTTATAAATCAGCTTTTAGCTTGTGCAAAGGTATGATTTCTCGGCCATAGGACTAAAATAATTGTTTACATCGGGGAAGATGTTTCTTAAATCAGCAAAAATGTTGAAAATGAGTAACATTCCCATTGCTTAATCTTAAAGTTTGCAACATTTTAATTCCTTTGTATCGGTGAAATTTTTGAATGATTTTAGTTTAATCCTATTTATTTTTTTTTCGGCTTGTACTATTGTCTGCCAGGCACAGGAGAACAGGAAATTCAATGCTGTAAGAACAGAACATTCGCCTAAAATAGATGGCGAATTAAATGACAGGGCCTGGAAAGAATTGGTACCTGCGGATAGGTTTACAGAATTTAAGCCTGTACCCGGGCGGGTGGAAGCTCATAGCAGAAGGACAGAGGTAAAAATAGTTTACGATAATACGGCAATATATGTTGCTGCCCGTATGTATGATGAGCCGGATAGTATTTTCCGTGAGGTTATGCCAAGGGATAATCTGGCTAATTCTGATTTTATCGGGATTGTTTTTGATACCTATCTCGACCGTATCAATGCTTTTGGCTTTTATGTCAGTTCAACAGGTACGCAGTTTGATGCTAAATACTCGAACTCAGGAAATGAAGATAATAACTGGAATGCAGTATGGGATAGCCAGGTAAAAAGGGACAGTCTGGGCTGGACTGCCGAATTGAAGATT
>JBAZHY010000034.1:0-10001 GCA_041652175.1 Pedobacter sp. | reverse complement strand
GTGCTGAATGGTAAACCCGGGGGTAATCTTAAGATTTTAGGATTTGCCGAAGACAATGATGCTGAACTTTATATCCTCACGAATCAGGATTTAGGTCCCAAAGATACCAAAGGAGCGGTTTATAAACTGGTAAAACCCTGATGGAAAGAATAAAACAACATTTTACAGAAGCCAGAAATATACTGGATCAGTTTATCTCTGATGAGCATAATTTCAGAAGTATTGAACAGGCAGGAGCTATTCTGGCAGAGGCTATTCAGGCCGGAGGAAAAGTGATTTCCTGTGGCAATGGAGGCTCCATGAGCGATGCCATGCATTTTGCTGAAGAATTATCAGGCAGGTATCGTAATGATCGTCAGGCTTATCCTGCGATTGCTATTTCAGATCCTTCGCATCTGAGTTGTGTGGCGAATGATTATGGTTATGCCTTTGTTTTTTCAAGAATGATAGAAGCCATTGGTTCAAAGGGTGATGTATTGTTTGCCATCAGCACCAGCGGAAATTCTGAAAATGTTTTGAAAGCTATAGAAGCTGCGAAGAAAAAGGGAATGAAGGTTATCGGCTTAACCGGTAAGAATGGAGGTAAGATGGCCGGATTATGTGATGTAGAAATCCGCGCTCCGAAGTCAGATTATGCCGACAGAGCGCAGGAAATTCATATTAAGATCATTCATTCACTGATTGATTTTGTAGAAGTAAGCCTGACAGGGTTTTAAACCCTGTCAGGCTTAGCATTAAACTCTATCCTCTAATACTACGGCAGTACCCGATGCACTCACCATCAGCATGCTTCCGTTACTTCCCAGCGTTTCATAATCAAGGTCAACAGCCAGAATAGCGTTCGCTCCGATACGGAAAGCCTGTTCCTGCATTTCACGAAGGGCAATTTCCTTTGCTTCACGCAAGCCTTCTTCATATGAGCCTGAACGACCGCCTACAATATCGCGGATTCCGGCAAAGAAATCTTTAACAATATTTGCGCCTATAATGGCTTCTCCGGATACGATACCTAAATACTTAGCTACCTTTTTTCCTTCAATTTCGTTTGTTGTTGTAACTATCATGATTGGTTTTTTCTTTTTAGATGGAAAAACCGAAAAATGTTACAGCAATTTTTCTGCAACTTCCTTCCAGTTGTTTACCCTTTCGTAATCAGTTAATAAGAGATTATGCGGCGAGCTGTAAAGGAGTTTTCTCCCGTTAAAATCCTTAAAATTTTTGATGCGGTCGTCGATAATGATATCCACATTTACGATTTTAAGTCCGCAAAAAATAATATTCTGCCAGCCGATAAACGGAAAATGATCTGCCAGCCACTCGTATTTATCCTGCAGCGAATTAGGGAATTCCATGGCTGCTGAAACGATAAAAACTTCATATTTATCCTGAAGGGCTTTGAGCACCTCTACGCTGTCGGGCATCACATCAAGGTCACGAAAAAAGCCTTTTTCATTAATGTATTCCCATAATTTCATTTTAGCATGTTCAGGAACATGATGATAAACCTCATTTCCCGGATGTATCTTCAGATCGAGCGGGATACCAAAGTCGCGGTTATAAAGTTTTATAAATTTAGAGATTGGATCGGCAATAACTTCGTCCATATCTATTGCAATACGGGGTTTTCTTTCAGACATGCCTCAAAAATAGGGATTTCCATTTTTTAATTCTGATTTTTTATTATCTTTGCAGCCCCGCAGAACAGACTCCGGGAATATGTTGAATACATAAAACTTAAAAAATGGCAACCAAAATCAGATTGCAAAGATTCGGTAAAAAGGGAAAACCTTTTTATCACGTAGTGGTGGCAGATGCCCGTGCTCCAAGAGATGGTAAATTCATCGAAAGATTAGGTTCTTATAACCCTAATACAAATCCGGCTACTATCGAAATCAATTTCGATAAAGCTTTAGACTGGGTAAACAAAGGTGCTCAACCTACAGATACCTGCCGTGCTATCCTTTCATACAAGGGTGTTTTATACAAAAAACATCTTGAAGGTGGTGTAAAGAAAGGTGCTTTAACTCCTGAGCAGGCTGAAGCAAAATTTGCTCAGTGGTTAGAGGGTAAAGAAGGTAAGATTGAGGGTAAGAAAGAAAGCCTTTCTAAATCTAAAGAAGAAATAAAGAAAGCGGCTTTAGCTGCTGAGGCTAAGAAGAAAGAGGAAATAGCTGCTGCAATTGCTGCAAAAAATACTCCTCCTGCAGAAGAAGTTGAAGAAACTGTAGCTGAAGAAGCTGCTGAAGTTGAAGCATCTGCTGAAACTCCTGCAGAAACTGAAGCTCCTGCTGAAGAAGCAGCTTCTGAAGAAACTCCTGCTGAGTAATTCTCAGGAAATAATTTTTAATAACGTCATTGCAGATGTTTGTTCAGCATGATCTCCTTCCGGAGAGATGTCAGGAAGCATTCGCAATGACGTTCCTGTTTTATAGCAATGAAGATTGAAGACTGTTTTTACATTGGTTATATTACCAAGACCAAGGGATTAAAGGGAGAAGTTCAGGTTTATTTTGAATATGATGAACCAGCAGACCTTAAGCTGGATTCTGTTTTTGCAGAGATCAACGGCAAGCTGGTTCCTTTTTTCATCTCTTCCTATAAACTGCAGAATAATCAGACCGGTAATTTCTATTTTGATGATATCGATAGTATCGAAAAGGCTGAAACTTTGGTTCGTAAAAAACTTTATCTTCCTAATAGTTCAAAACCCGAAAGAGATGAAGATGAGTTTCTGATTACTGACCTGAAGGGCTTTATTGTACATGATGAAACAGCCGGGGAACTGGGTGAAATCATCGAAATTCATGAATACCCACAGCAGTTTGTGGCTGTTGTTCCCTATAAAAATAAAGAGATCATGTTCCCCCTAAATGACGATCTGATTATGGAGATCGATGATGAGAATGGGGTTTTACATGTTGATCTTCCGGAGGGATTGATTGATTTGTATTTGGAGGCCTGAAGATTGCTACTTTATTTCCATACTTTTTCTTTCCATACCTATTCTTCCGTTCATATCTGCTCCTTCCAGAACAATAGTATAATGGCCGGGTAAATCTGCAGTATAAAACGAAATTACAGCTCTTCCTTCAGCATCTGTGATAATATTCGGCTCCCAATGAATTGCTGAACGATAGTCTGTAATACCCTCAACTTTTTTCAGCGGATATCTGGGCCGGTAAAATGCCGCAGGAAAACTAACAGGTAGAGGCTTATACAAATACACTCCCGGTGTCTTTTTCATAAACGCACCATTACCGGAACGAGTGGTTATTTCAAGAAATATAGGCGGTGGCGGACATCTCATGCAGCCTATTATTTTTCTTACTATTCTTGGATCGTAGGCCGAAGCGTATTTTGGTGATTTTAATATTTCTATTCCGGTTATATCTTCTGCGGTCAGGTAATCCATGTACATTTCCTCAGTTGCTCCTATTGAACTGATATTGACCCCATCGATTATAAGATTTACATAAGATTGCAATAACACATATCTCATGGTATCCCCAGGTAAATAATCCTTCACAGATAAACCTTTACCCATTCTGAATCCGGGAAAACGTTCTTCGAGCATCTCATAGAGCGTTTTTTTCTTAGCTTTTAACATGTCCTGTTCATCCAGAACATAATCGGCATTGCCGGGACCATTCCTGTTTCTGGAATCTTTGATAAACTTTTTAGCGGTAACCACCACCTCTTCGAGTACATTTGCTCCGGCCGGTGCATTCCATCGTTGTTGCTCCTGAACGGTAGTACGAGCACTCTTCATTAAGAGCGTATCAGTATTGATGTACCAGGGTATATATGCTTCGCTGGAAGTAGTGAAGACCGGAGGGACAAACTCGTCAACCTCAATACCTACATTAAAGCTATTACCTCTTTTGTTCCTTGATTGTATCATGTATACCGCCGTATCAGCCAATGGGAAATTCCTGAATGTAAACCTCCCTTCTTTATTGCTTAGGGTATCCATAAACAGGAATGGTTTTTTTGATAACAGCAGGACTTCACTGTTTGCAACAGGTTTATTAAAAATATTTGTCACACTTCCACTAATAATAAACTCATTTTCAGCAGCAAAAAGCAGTGGTTTAGCAGGTATCACCGGCCAGCTAAAACCTTTCCAGCCCTGACTCATGAGCAGATTATCCAGATCGGTCCATGCCTTGTCTTTATTAGCGGATAGAAAATAATATCCGGGATCTTCAATATTTCCTTTGAGATCTGAATTAAGTAGCAAACTGCTTAAAATATTATTCTCTTTTAAGCTATCGCGTTTTACCTGGTTATCATCTGTTACTGAAAGTGAGAAACTACCCTGAACAGGCCTGCCTTGTTCATCCCTGACCAATATTGCCAATGAAACGCTGTCTCTGAGTTTATAAGAGGGTTTATCACTAGTTAACTTTATTCGGAGCTCCTCCTGATGATCAATAAAAATCAGGCGTTCGTTTAAAGGATTGCGATTACCGTTTAGTAAAGAGATCTGGCAAATACCGGAAGGGAAGCGATCTTTGTTAATCAGAATCCGGTTTAAACCCTGTTTAAGTGTTAGAGCAGCACCATAATAAGGCATGCCATTGGTTTGTGCTGTGATAAAGAAGTTGCTCTCACTGAAAGGCATATCGGTACTGTATATGATCTGAACTTCCAGTGAATCACTTTCTCTACGGTTAATCACTTTTAATGTGGTGCCGCTATTCTTTACAGGCGGTAAAATATAGTCTTTGGTATTACCATCGGGCAGTTTGATTCTTGCGATATAAGATTCGTCTTGCCGGGGCATAAGTCTGAACTTTCCCATTCCTCTGTGTGATGAGCTGAAGGAACTTAGTTCTTTCTGATTCTGATTGAGTATCATACCTGAAACAGCGGTTCCCCTCCCATCTTCAGCAATTGCTTTGAACGCAATATTTGATAAGTGCCCAGCAACAAGATGTCCGCCTTCAGGCATAAATTGCAAATCGGTATTTTCAGGACGTTTGATTGGAAGTGGGATAAGCAGTTTGGTAGAGGGTTCGTTTTTACGCTTATTTTCAACAATAAGATGCACACCCTCCTGACTAACTTTTTCAGGAAGATCAAAACTCAGGTCTACCTCCCCGTAAAGTGTGCTTTCTTTTTCAGCTTTGAACAGGGTTCTTTTTCCATTTGTTAATCTGAACTGCATATCGCGTAAGCCCATGGCCGATCCCTTCATATCCCGGAATTGCATCAATACCTTGATTTTGTCCTTTCCGTTTACTTTGGTTAGCTCCATGTTTGAATTCACAAGCCAATTTTGACTCCTGACTGAATTTACTCTGAAGTGCTGCATGAAGAGATAATCCTCTCCAAAGTTTCTCATCCAGTTAGTATAAGCCCTTAAAGTATAAGAGCCTTCAGGAAAATCTTTATTAATTAAAGCGATATTACCAATGCCAATGCCATCCAAAAGTGGAATCATGATTCTGCTGACTACCTTATTGCTGTCGGAAGCAATCTCGACGTACATTAAAGTACTTTTCTTAACATATTTAAGATTGATGGCATCAAGAAGATAAGCTTTGAACCAAATCGTATCACCAATAACATATTCGGGCTTATTGAGCTGCAGATAAAGCTTTTCAATGGCCCGGCTTTCGTAAAATGTCTTTACAGAATCAACCAGATTACTTAATTCGGTACGAGCGGAGCTTTGGGCCTGACCTGGTTTATTAAAAAAAAGCAGAGTGAGTATAATCAATAGTCCCGCTTTTTTGCTGAGTCTCAAGTAATAATCTGTATAGATATTAGCTCCTTGCATGAGCGCTTACATCATGAACGATTTCAATGAATGTTGCGCATAAGTTCCCCAGCTTTTCATGACTTTTTTCAGTGTCTCCAGCAAGCCTTTATTATCTGTAGCTTTTCCCTTTTTTGGGGCTATAATAGTTCCCGGAGGTAAAGACTTATCAGTGACCAGTTTAGCAAACCAGCTCATGTTCTCATGAGGAAGGGCCACACCCAGAATCATACCCGGTAAGCCAGTAAATGATTCCGGCCCTCCGGATACCGGAATTTCATCGGTATAAAATGCGACTACATAAATTGAATCCATAATTATAGCATTCGCCCTGCGGCAAGAATATCCGGCAATATCACGGGTTTCTGAGGTAATTTTCCAGTTGATCTTACGGGTACTGTCCCTGATCAGAAAGGTTTCTTCGAAGACAGTCTTTTGGACAATGCTGGTATTTGTTGAAAGGTCTGTATAAATAATATTGTTTTGTGTTGTTGCAGGAATATTACTAAACCAACTGCGATCCGATTCATCTGCCGGAGCAGGATTAAACAAGGTTTTATCTTTACTGAAAGTCAGTGTGCTTTTTACTACTTTGAACTGAGGTTTTGTTTTTTTGTATTGTTCAAATGCCGGAATATAATAGGCTTCATTATCCTTATCGATATACTTTTTGATCTGGGCATGCATATTTACACTTTTTTCAAATTCAATAATTCCCTCTGTTGCAAAGCGTGCATGCTGGGCAAGAATGGGGTTAATTGATAAAATGAGAAGCCCGATTGTGGAAAGTAATGTAATTTGTTTCATAAGCTTATTTTTTTGGCTGGCCTCCGCCCATATGATTCAGGTCGTAAGAAAGGGAAAGTATAAAATACCTTTTAATTGTGGTATAACTATTCTGGCTGATCATATTACTGGTAGCCATCCTGCTAAAGCCGGTATTCTGATTCAAGAGATCATTTCCTGTAAGAGACAGTTTTAAGCTTTCTTCTTTCATGAAACTTTTGGTTAATGTAGTATTCCAAATCAGACGATTAAAGTCTTCTGCAAAAGTCTGAGTCTTTTCCTGATACCGGTAATTGGCATTTGATTGAATCTTAATTTTATTTGGCAGGTATAATGATAGCTCAAACCATGAGTTTACACCCCATCCATTATTATTCATCTGTTTTTGAAGTGATGATTCATTGATAATATACTCCGGACCGATATCAAAATATAGTTCGATCTTTTTCGGTTTATATCTTTGAAGTGATAGCCGCGGATTATAATTGTTAGACCGGGTTTCATTCAGGATATTATTAATCCTATTGAAATAGGTATTGGCACCGGTATTAAAATTAATTCCAAGTCTAAGCTCTGTACCGGGAATTTTTCGGCCATATCCGCCATAAAATGAGAAACTTGCCGGATTCTTCTCTGTAAGATTTATTGATTGAAAAGTACTTTTTCCCGCTGCATCTGTATTGGTATTGTTGACTATGGCATTATGTGTTGTGGAATAGCTTCCGTTTAAATATATTGATTTGTCGGTCAGGACTTTGTAAGAATAATAATGCAGGTTAAAACTGCTCCGGAAAGAGGGTTTCAGATCAGGGTTACCCAGGATAATATTTAAGGGATCAGTATTGATCCTTATTGGCTGGATTTGGTTAAGTGTTGGCTGTGTCGTATTTCCATTATATCGTATCTCAAAAGATTTCTGTTTTGAGAAATTATGCCGGAAAGATGCCTGGGGTAACCAATTTAGAAAATCTCTTTTATAAACATTCCCGGTATACCGGTCGGTTTGTTTAAAATCAACAGCACTAACACGGGTTCCGAAATTGATCACATTCTTATCTTTCCTGTAATTGAAAACGGCACCTGTCTGATTAGAAGTCTGTTTCAGTTCGTAGTCATTGCTGAATTCACGGTCCAAAAGGTCATATCTTCCGGTACCCGACTTATTAAAGGATTCTCTTTCTGCAATGCTATTGCCGAGGTTTAAACCATAGTTGAGAATAACTGAAAAAGTTTTAGAGAGAGGTTCAGTATAAGTCAGATTGGAATTAAAGCCTGAGGTTCTGGTCAGGTTAGTTTTATACTGATCTATGAACCGGATACTGTCAAGTATTCCCTGAGTGTTATAGAAACTGTTTTCAGAATTAAGGAAGCCTGATGCATCATCTTCATCAAATTTTTGACCCAGGGTCAGGGATAATGTCCGGCCTTTCTTTTTAAGTTTTTTGGTCCATAGAATACTTGCATTAAAGATTTTCTGATCGCCATTATTGCTAAGATTACGCTTACTGCCGTTAAGGCTAATACCATTTCCTCTGAAGCTCGAACTAAGATAATTGTTATTGCTTTCACTGTTTTTTAATGTTCCGTCCACCATTATTTTCAGGTCGGAAGTGGTGTCCAGCCTGACCAGAAACGTGGCGTCCAGTTTTTGTCTGAACATAGAGTTATCAAAGGTCTGACCGGTATTACTATTGATCATTCCGGAAGGAAGGTTGTTCTGATTTAACATGTTTTTATCTCCGGTTACATTGATAGAGCCAGCCTTATAGTTCATATTGATGGAATATTTGTCATCCTTCCATTTATTATCATAATGAAGTCCGCCACTTCGGGTAAGTGGTATCCCTTCCCCGTTAAATCTTCCGTTATAGGAATCCAGGTCGCTATCCCCTCCTCCCGCGACCATGACTCCACCCTCAACAACCTGTATGTTTGAGGTACCGTACTTGTTGTTATCCTCCCAACCCAAACCTGTTTTTGCGGTATTTGAAATAGTGCCATAAGCAGAGAACTTCTTTTTTCCTTTAAAGGCATTGAACATCGCCTGACCCTGATAAAACTCATCATTTCCTGCTCCGGCATCAGCTTTACCAAAATAACCCTGCTTTTTATCTTCCTTTAATTTGATGTTAATTGTTTTAGTCCGTTCACCATCATCAATTCCGGTAAAGGTGGCCTGGTCGCTTTTCTTATCATAGAGTTGAACTTTATCCACCATATCACCCCTTATGTTTTTGGTAACCAGTGTGGGATCGTCTCCAAAGAATTCTTCACCGTCAACCAGAACTTTTTTTACTGCCTGTCCGTGAGCGGTAATTTTACCGTCTTTGTCTACCTGTATACCGGGCAACTGTTTAAGCAGATCTTCAACTTTCGAATTAGCTTCTATATTAAAGGCAGCAGCATTAAATTCAGTTGTATCACCTTTAATAGTCATTTGTGCAGCGGTACCTTTCACAATCACTTCTTCCAGCAAACGGGCTTTCAGTATCATTTTGATTTTTCCGAAATCTATGGCGGGTTTTGTGGTATTCAGACTGAACTGTTCGATATAATCAGCATAGTCAGGATAGGTAAGCATCAGAATAAACGACCCCTCTGTCAGGTTGTTTATAGAAAAAGCTCCGTTTGTTCCGGCTCTGGTAAATTTAACAAGCGTCGAGTCCTTTGAATTCAGCACAGTAATACTGGTATTCAGCAAAGAGATACCTGATACGGTATCCATAACGCTGCCCTTAATGGAATAATTATTTTGAGCCGACAGGCTGCCTGAATAAAGAATTACGATGAGTATTGTAAGAAATGTTAGCTTCATACCGGATCTGAATAAATTTAAAATGGGGGCTTTTAACCCCTGAAACTCTTAAAGTGTATATAAGCTGCTTAATCTTACAACAGATTTAAAAGCCTGACAAACAAATAACTATACTCTAAGATGCTTATTTTTTATTGTACTTTTTTCCGGTGAAATGTTAAAACTTGTTAATAGGGGATCAACAGTGTGATGCTATAGATCAACAGGCTTTTGGTCAATGTAAATAAACTAATAGAAGGAACTATCTGTTTTTTATAGGCTATGACTTTCCTAGTCGTTTCTGCTTTATTCTAACGATCCGGCCAAGATTCAAATTAAAAATGTGTATTACTATTTTTTATTCACTGTTGTCCTTTTAAATGCAAAAATTTAGTTGTAATACAATTTTTACGCTCATGCCGCTGGGCACTTCCTTTTCCCTGCAGCTGGAAAAGGAAGCAAAAGAGCCGCGGCTGTCCGGTATTTGTTGTAAATCCACATTTTATCCTTTTAGCGCACTCCAAGACGTGTTTCTGGAGGTGAGATATGAATGTTTCTGCAACACTTCTCCGGATTGCTTAATGGCTGTGCTTTATGATCATTAGAATAAAGGATAAAACGCGCCTTTACTGCCAAATCCCGAAAGGCCGATCTCTG
>JBAZHY010000033.1:0-10041 GCA_041652175.1 Pedobacter sp. | reverse complement strand
GCAATTGGTAAAGGAGGAGAAGTGTATGCATTGGCAAGGATTACTGAAAATGATCATACAAGAACGGATCTGATTAAAATACCAAATCCATTCAATTTGATTCAATAATTTTTAACAGAGGGGATAGTTTATCCCCTCTGTTTTTTTAACACAAATTTTTAATTGTTAAATAATTATTTATATTAGTGTACGTAAACGTTAAGAGTATGATTAATATTTATCAGATCTTGTCTGATCTTTAGTTTCCGGAGTTTTTAGTTTTTCCAAAAAATACTTTATGAATTTAAAGTGTTTTTTAGTCCGTTAGGTTGCAGCCTGCTCGACGCACAAATACAGTTAACAGATTGGGTTTTATTTGGATTAAATCATTTAAAGCGCAAAGAACGGGTACGCACCCGTAACCAACTAGCCTATTTATTCACTTTTAATTATAAACTATGCTAAAAATTTACATGATGGGGTTTAAAAAACACAGATACTATCCCTCCGGAGTAGGGATAGTAATGCTGATTATGCTTTTACTCAGTATTTCTGAGCAGGCAGTTTCTCAGCAATTAAAGAACATTACCGGTACTGTTCTTGAGGCAGGGCAACCTCTGCCAGGTGTAACCGTTAGGATTAAGGGTAGCAGCAGGGGAACGACTACACTGGCTAATGGAAAATACAGTATCCAGGCAGCTAGTAACGAAACACTTGTGTTTGCCTTTTTGGGGATGGTAACACAGGAGACTGTTATTGGTAACCGGACTACTATCAATATTACTCTTCAGGCATCAAGTGCCTCTTTAAGTGAAGTAGTAGTAATTGGTTACGGAACTGTTGCAAAACCCGACCTTACCGGTTCTGTTGGTGTAGTACCAATGGATGAAATGTTAAAAGCGCCTGTTGGAACCTTTGCCGAAGCTCTGGCAGGACGTGTTGCCGGTGTGAAGGTTAATGCTGATGATGGTCAGCCGGGTGGTGGTATCAATATTGTCATCCGTGGTGCAGGTTCCCTTACTCAAAGTACATCCCCTCTTTATGTTATTGACGGATTCCCGGTGGAAGATCCGGATCCTGCATCTATTAATCCTGAGGAGATTGAATCCATGACCATTTTGAAGGACGCCTCCTCAACAGCGATCTATGGTTCAAGAGCGGCAAACGGAGTAATTTTGATTCAGACAAAACGTGGAAAAGTTGGAAAGTCAACTGTAAACTTCTCTAGTTCTTATGGTATTCAAACTGTTCCAAAGTTTGTAGATGTAATGAGCCCGTATGAATTTATTAAATACCAGACTGAATTAAACCCGAACTCAGCAACAACTACTGCTTATTTCGCCGGTGGCAAAACCCTGGAAGATTACAAAAACGCTGAAGGGGTTAATTTTCAGGATTATGTGATGCAACAGGGTACTGTTCAGAATTACAATCTGGCATTAAGGGGTGGAACAGAGATGACTAAATACTCTATTTCAGGTTCCTTGTTCGATCAGGTAGGTTCAATTATTAATACCGGTTTCAACCGATATTCAGGACGTGTTACATTAGATCAGACAATCAGTAATAAAATTAAAGCGGGTATAACTGCAAATTACAGTGGGATTAAACAGAATGGTCAAATAATTAGTCAGGGTGCATTAACCGATGGTAACCCTACGGCCTTCGCACTTGCAAGGGCCTGGTTATATCGTCCAATTACCCCTAATCCAAATGATGATCTTCTGGCAGATGCAGTTGATGATGAGGCGATGAATGCATCAGATTTCAGGGTGAACCCACTTATCGACCTTGAGAATCAATATTCCTATAATATCACTAACCTGATTGAAGGAAACGGTTATATAAGTTACGATATTAATAAGGATCTGACTTTAAAATCAACGGCAGGTATTCGCCATAATAAATTGACTCTTGAACGTTTTTATAATTCAAAAACAGCTCAGGGCGGATCTAGTCCGAATAATGTGAATGGTGTAAACGGCTCGATCAGTAATACCTTCTCAAATAGTTTCTCAAATGAAACTACTTTGAACTATAAGAAAACCATTAAGAAGGATCATACCATCACAGGTCTTGCCTTATTTGCTATTAATAGTTTAAATTCTAACAGTAGAGGGTATAAAGGCAGGTTATTGCCAAATGAAAATCTGGGTATGGATGGAATGGATGAGGGATTGGCCTATGATCAGAGTTCTTCTTCAAGTAGTAATACCATGGCTTCTTATGCCGGCAGATTAGATTATAATTATAAATCGAAATACATCGTTACCGGTACATTCAGGGCTGATGGTTCGTCTAAATTTATTAATCACTGGGGATACTTCCCTGGAGCTGCTTTAGCCTGGAATATGCATAAGGAAGGCTTCTTTGCCAAGATCTTCCCGGGTATTTCAACTTCCAAACTGAGAACCAGTTATGGTAGTAACGGAAATAACCGGGTTAATGATTTTGCTACCTACGCACGTTTACAGCAAAATATAAACGGTTATTCATTTAATAATTCTACTCCAATTGCCTCAAATTATATTTCTGCGGTTGGTAACCCTGATCTTAAATGGGAAAAGGTGAACACTATTGATTTAGGATATGAAATTGGTGTTTTAAAAGACAGGATCACTTTTGAAGTTGATCTATACAGAAAAACTACAGAAGATCTGTTGCTTAATGCAATTTTGCCTCCTTCAACAGGATTTACCTCTGCTGTTAAAAATGTTGGAAAATTGAGGAATGATGGTCTTGAATTAACTTTAAACACAGTAAATGTGCAGTCTAAGAACTTCATGTGGGAAAGTAATTTTAACATAAGTTTCAACAAAAACAAAGTGATGGAGTTGACTCGTGGTCAGCGTTCCCTCAATAGTAACTCTTCTTATGTTTCTCAATTTAATAAGCCACTATATGTTGCTGAGGTAGGTAAACCGGCGGGCATGATGATTGGTTTTATTTGGGAAGGAAATTATCAATATGAAGATTTTAATAATCCTTCTCCCGGTGTTTACATTCTTAAACCGGATGTTCCTACAAACGGGGCTGTTAGAAACACAATTCAGCCTGGGGATATTAAATACAGGGATATGAACGACGACGGTATAATGAATGATGCTGATTTAACTTTCATCGGAAGAGGCCAGCCAATCCATACCGGTGGTTTTTCTAATAATTTCACATATAAAGCATTTAGTTTGAACGTTTTCATGCAGTGGTCATATGGTAATGATATTTACAATGCTAACCGTTTGATCCTGGAAGGTAATAGTAACGGCTGGGCTAATATCAATCAGTTTGCCAGCTATTCAAACCGTTGGTCACCTGAAAACCCAACAAATGCGAACTATCGTACCCGCGGACAAGGGCCAATTGGTTTCCACTCTTCAAGAGTTGTAGAAGATGGCTCCTTCCTTCGTCTTAAAACAGTTTCTTTAAATTATAATTTACCTGAAAAGCTGATTAAGTCTGCTTATTTGAGTAGTTTAAGTGTTAACGTTTCTGCACAGAATCTGGTTACCTGGACAAACTACTCAGGAATGGATCCTGAAGTATCGACCCGTAACAATACCCTTACCCCGGGTTTTGACTACTCGTCATATCCGCGGTCTCCAACAATTGCCTTTGGTATTAAAGCAGGGTTTTAACGTAATTAATTGAAAGAAAATGAAAATTAAACACTATATAATCGCAACATTATTCTTAATGGGTTTAGGCTCATGTAAGAAATATTTGGAAACGTCTCCAACAGATTTCCTGAATCCGGATAATTATTATCAAACAGAAGCTCAATTACAGTTTGCCCGCGCAGGTGTTTATGATCACCTGGGTGCCGGTGGTTTACACGGTACTTATGCAAGTTATCTACTTGCATGGACCGCTGATGAAGGCTATATGAACAGAGCTACATTGACAACCGGTCCCTGGAACTATTTTTACTCTGCTGCAGACCAATACAATGCTGGTTTTTGGAATAACCTATGGTCAGGAATTAATAAAGCGAATGTTTTAATTAAAAATGTAGATAAGAATGCAGCAATTGCTAAGGAAAAGCGTGATGTAATCAGAGGGGAAAGCTTATTCTTAAGAGCATATTATTATTTCACATTGGTGCAGTATTTCGGTGGCGTTCCATTAAAGTTGGAACCAACCACTTCTGTTGTTGATGTTGATGCCGCAAGAACACCTGTTAAAGAAGTTTATTTACAGATCATTAAAGATATGGAAGCAGCCGAAAAGCTGGTTCCGGGTATTCGGACTTTGGGATACGGTGGGGCAATTAGCAAGTCGGCTGTCCGTGGTCTATTGGCAAGAGTTAATTTGCATATGGCAGGTGAGCCTGTTAAAGATAAAACCAGATATGCAGAAGCCAGTAAATGGGCAAAAATGGTGATTGATGATGCTGAGGCTGGTCATGCCTTAAATCCAAGTTATCCTGATATTTTCATGAAGCTTGCCGGCGACAAATATGACATCAAAGAGAGCATATGGGAAGTGGAATTTTATGGTAACCGTACCGATCAATATGTAGAAACAGGAAATATTGGCTGGATTAACGGTCCTGCGGCCGGAGTTAATTCTAAGACCGGTAGGGCAGATGCCTACATGAATATCACATCAGAACTTTATGATAAGTTTGAACCGGGAGATAACCGCAAATGGTTTAGCATTGCACATTTTACCTATACTGCTGCAGGAGATAAAACTATGAGCTTATTGCCGGTAAATGATAATGCAAAAAATAACCTTAAACCTGCAAAGTGGAGAAGGGAATATGAGACATTATTACCAAAAAGTCCGACTACGACTCCTATTAATATGGTTCTTTTGAGATATTCTGATATTTTATTGATGTACGCAGAGGCGGAGAACGAATTAAAGGGTCCTACTGCTGATGCTGTTGAAGCATTTAATAAAGTAAGAAGAAGGGCATGGTCTACAGGAATTAAAACCATTGCAGTAACCAACGGGGGTACAGGATATACTTCTGCTCCAACTGTAACAATCAGTGGTAATGGTGGGGCTACAGCTACAGCAACTGTTTCGGGTGGAAATGTAACTGCAATTACACTGGATCGTGATCCTATGGCTGTAACTTTCTTTAATGAAGGTAAATATTCAGCTGTTCCTACAATTACTATTTCTGGTGGTGGAGGTGCAGGTGCAACAGCAACGGCCACCATCAGCAAGGATACAGAAGGCAATATTGCTCCGGCTTCAAAGGAAGAGTTTCTGACAGCTATTCAGGACGAGAGAATGAGGGAATTCAATTTTGAGAATCTTAGAAAAGGCGATTTATTACGTTGGGGAATATTTCTTAAGGTTCATCAGGATATGGGAAATAAATTGCAGCAGCAAAGTCCAGGACAATTTTTTGTTAAGTATTACTCAAATGTAAGTTCAAGAGATCTGTTAATGCCTATTCCAATTAACGAAATGTCTTCAAACTTAAAAATGACTCAGAATCCTGGTTGGGAATAACATTAATTTAATTTAGAAATTATGAAACTAAAAATATATAGTATGCTCGCTGCGGCACTGATTATGGCGTCCTGCGAAAAGCCGGAGATTGAGGCAGATGTACCTGCATTTGATGTAAGCGCCGAAAAAACTACCTATAAAGCTGGCGAGGCTGTTAAATTTATGATTACCGGTGGTGAGGCTCAAACCATTTCCTTTTATTCCGGAGAATTATTGAAAGACTATGCGTCCAGAACGGGAAGAGTTGCGGATATTGCCGGTGCAGGTGCAACACTTGCATTTTCGAGTAGTGTTCAATTAGGAACCCAAGCCAATCAGGTTTCACTTCTTGCTTCTACAAACTTCAATGGTGATTACAGTAGTGTTGCAAAGTTAAAAGCTGCAACCTGGGTAGATATTACCAGTAGATTCAAACTTGGTACAAGTACAGCTTTTCTTGCTTCAGGAACAGTTGATGTATCAGACCTTATTGTAGCAGGAAAGCCGATTTATTTTGCATTTCGTTATAATACCAAGAAGCAGGCTACCAATGGTGTAGCCCGTCAGTGGTTCATTCAGACGTTTACTTTAAACAGTAAAAAACTCCTGGAAAATACATTGGCATTGACTATCGCAGACCAGGCAATGGCAGGATTCAGAATTGTGGATGATTTGAAAGATAAAGCTCCGGCTTTATCATCTATAACTGCTACCAGATTAACGCTTCAGGGCAATACCTATCTGACAGCTAGTTTACCACAGTTTGATCCGGCAAATCCGATTTATGATCCTAAAAATCCGATTTATGACCCGCGAGATCCTGCTTATCAGCCAACTGCGGTATTTAAACCATTTGTTCCTTTCGATCCGGCTAGTCCGTATAATGATCCTGAAAGTGAACATTGGGCTGTGAGTAAGGCTATCACTATTGATAAAGTTGATTTAGGACCCGATTGGTCAACATCGATTAAAGGTCTTACAAATCCCGTTTTAACAGAGTTCCGTTACGCTTATGCAAAGGCGGGTACCTATAAAGCCACCTTTGTTGCGGCAAATGGAAATATTGATCAGCAGAAAAAAGTAACAAAGGAAATTACAATAACTGTAACTCCATAAGTTTTACCGATAATTAACAAAAGGGTCAATCTGATAAAGTTTGATCCTTTTGTTTTTATAGAAAAAGCTGTTAAAATTTTATTATGAAATCTATTTTGTATTATTCTTTCTGCTTATTCCTGGTTACAGGTCTTTTTCCCAAAACAATATCTGCTACCGCAGGCTACAGAATTTATACTTCCGGCAATATTGAAGTCCGGTTTAACCCAGTTGAACCCGATAAAATTTCTTCTCAGTCAAGAAAAAGAATTATAAAAAATATGGAGAAGGTAATGGGGAAATTACCTGATCGTAAAAATCTACCCGGTTTGGATATTAGAATAACTGATAGTCTTACGGATAATGGTTTTACCCGCTATTCTTTGAATTTTGCTACTGCCTTAAATGAAAGACTGACTGTTTATTTATATATTCCTAAACAAAAGGGAACAATCAGAAAGTTACCGGCTATGCTGGTTTTACACGGAACTCATGAATTAGGTAAAGGAGTGGTTGATGGCCAGGGTACAAGGCCCAACCGTGCCCATGCACGCGAACTTGCCCAACGAGGGTATGTAGTTATTGCACCGGATTATCCAAGTTTTGGGGAACTAAAAGATCATAACTTTGAGACTGACCGTTATCAATCGGGTACTATGCTTGCAATTTTTAATCATATGCGTTGTGTTGATCTGCTACAGAGCAGGGCAGATGTTGACCCCGATAGGATTGGAGTGATCGGTCATTCATTAGGCGGACATAATTCTATGTTCGTAGCGGCATTTGATGAAAGGCTGAAAGTAACTGTTTCGAGTTGCGGATGGACACAGTTTGAGAATTATGATATAGGAGAGGCCGGCAGCAAAAGATATGGTGGAAAACTTGGGCCATGGGCTCAGGACAGATATATGCCCTTGATAAGAACAAAATACGATCTTGATCCTTTAAAATTACCATTTAATTTTAGTGATGTTATTTCCGCTATTGCACCCCGGGCATTCTTCTCAGTATCACCAGTAAATGATAGTAATTTTAATCTGGAGGGTGTTAAAAAGGGTATTGCCATTGCAAAAAAGACCTATGAACATTTTGGTGCAGAGGATCTTATACAAGTGAGACATCCCAATGCAGAACATGATTTTCCGGTAGAAAGCAGGAAAGAAGCCTATGCATTTATTGACAGGATTTTGAAATTTACACCCGGGAATACTGAATTAAAGTAATTTTTTAAAGGTACATTACAATACTTATAGACTATTATAAAATTGATTTTACTTGTGTATGTGAAATGTTTTAATGGATCATTCAATGCAAAATATTAAAAAACTCATCTTTTTTTTCTTACTGATCCCCTCTATTGGTCTTACTCAGGAAACTATTATCAAAGAAAATAATATTTCGGGGAATCATCAAAAAGCTCATGAGGGGTATAGAAAAACCATTCTTAAAAGCATGGAAAGGGTAATGGGGAAATTACCTTCCAGGGTGCAGATTCGTCCTTATGATATCAATATTGTAGATAGTCTGGATGAAGAATCATTTACCCGTTACAATATTTTATTTACTGTTGCCAAAAACGAAATTTTGCCGCTTTATCTTTATGTACCTCATCATTCCGATGAAAATATGAAACTTCCTGCCATGCTGGTTTTGCATGAAACGGATAATTTGGGCAGAAAAGCTGTAGACGGACAGGCTAATAAACCTAACAGGGCACATGCAAGAGAACTTGCAGAACGTGGATATGTGGTCATTGCCCCTGATTTTCCAAGTTTTGGGGAAACTGCAGATTATAATTTCGAAACAGACCGATATGAATCCGGTACAATGAAAGGTATATTTAATCATATGCGTTGTATTGACCTGTTGCAAAGTAAATCTTATGTCGATCCCGAACGTATAGGTGTAATCGGACATTCGTTGGGTGGTCATAATTCGATTTTTGTTGCGGCCTTTGATTCCCGTATTAAGGTGACGGTAAGCAGTTGTGGCTGGACACAATTTGAGTACTATAGTATCGGTGAGGCTGCTGAGAAAAAATATGGTGGCAGACTTGGGCCATGGGCTCAAACCAGATACATGCCGTTTATGAAATCAAAGTTTAATCTTGATGATCAGCGTATTCCATTTAACTTCGACAAGGCTATTGCTGCAATTGCTCCAAGGGCATTTTTTTCAGTTTCTCCGGTTCGTGATTCAAATTTTGATTATAAAGGGGTAGAAGCAGGAATTGCGCTTGTTTCCCCTGTCTATCGTTCCTTGGGTGCTTCTGATAAATTGCAGGTTAGGTATCCGGATGCGGGGCATGATTTTCCTGTAGAAAGCCGTAAGGAAGCTTATGAATTTATCGATAAAATATTGTTTCATAAACCTTTAAGTACCCTAATTAAATAAATATATAATGGATAACAGAAATTATTCAAGACGCGAATTTCTGCTAAAGAACTCAGTAGCCGGTTTGGGAATAGTCTTATCTACAGGTATGATGTCATCATTACTCGCAAAGACTAAAAGTGATGATCTTAGAAATCAATCAGAACCGATTATTGATATTCATCAACATACCGACTATAGCGGCAGGAGCAATGATTTAATTCTTGCTCATCAAAGAGCGATGGGAGTAACCACGACTATATTGCTCCCTTCGGGTCGTCCATTGGCATATGGCTCAACGTATTATGGCTACAGTAACGGACTTCAGGCAGGGGCTTCTGGTAATGAAGTATGTACCAACTTTGCCAAAAAGTACCCGGGAGAATTTGTTGCCGGAGCAAATGAGGTTCCGGATATGCCGGGAGCAGTTCAGGAAATAGAGAAATACCTGAAACTGGGTGCCCCCGTAATTGGTGAACTGAAATTCGGACTGGATTGCGATTCTGCGGCAATGCAAGCTATTTATGAACTTGCCCAATCATATAATGTTCCGGTTTTAATGCATTGGCAATATAATATGTACAACCGGGGGTTCGATCGTTTTCATACGATGCTTAAGAAATATCCTAAAGTTAATTTTATCGGTCATGCCCAGACATGGTGGGCGGATATTGATCAATTACATACTGATCCGAATATATTATATCCAAAAACAAAGGTTACACCGGGCGGATTGACGGATAGATTATTAAGTGAATATCCAAACCTGTATGGTGATTTTTCAGCAGGCTCAGGATTAGGTTCATTAACCAGAGACGAGGAACAAGCCTCCAGGTTTATTGAGCGTCACCAGGATAAGCTCCTGTTTGGAAGCGATTGTTCAGATAAGATTGGCGCAGGAAAATCTTGTCTTGGGGCGAATATCATTGCTTCAATCAAACGAATATCCCCGTCAAAAGAAATTGAGCGTAAGGTGCTTTATGGAAATGCAAAAAGCTTATTTAAACTTTAATTTCAATAATCTAATACTTATAAAAACAAATTAAACATAGGATGAAAATTTCAATTACCAGTTTTATAACTGCAGTATTATTATTTATCGCAAGCAGTTCAAATGCTCAGAACTCCGCGATTAACTACAAGTGG
>JBAZHY010000032.1:0-10118 GCA_041652175.1 Pedobacter sp. | reverse complement strand
CCTCCCTGCGGCCTTCCTTTAGGAAAAACTATCTTTTGTTTAACGATAGCTGAAGGTTTGCGTCTCATACTGAACTTTGCTGAAAGGAATTCATTCATATCCACATCACCGGATACGATTTCTCCTGTAGCAGTACCCCCGAAGGTGGTTTGAATCCGGTCGCCGGGAACGACCCATGTACTTTGCATATGAATAAGATCCCCATCTATTGTGCCATTAATAATACGGTCAGAAAATTGAGTCTTATAAACTCCCGAAAAATAATTTCCATCCTGAGCATCAATAAATAAAAGATGCTTTTCAGAACTGTTATAAAACTGAATTTCCATATCCCAGTGTCCAATCATATTTATAGCCGGTGCCTTAATTGGAATTATAGATTTAGGTTCCCTTTTTCTGGATAATACATCTTTAATTCTTGATGCTGCGAGTTTATCATCACCCTGAACCATCATATATCCAACCAGACTGATTCCGGTTACTCCAGGTTCATCGCGATAAATGGCAACTCCAATCCTCGGATAAGTATTACCTAATTCCTCCGAGATTTCCTGTCCGGTAACATTTAATTGTGCCGGATCCCAGGTTATAAACAAATAGGGCGTAACGTGATGTACCAGCTTTGGATCAGGCATTCTGATTCTGTAAGAAACACCCTTGACTGCAGATGCCTGCTTTCCGATATTTTCAAGCCATGTCACCCAGGTTTGCATCTCTTTCTGATGATCCATTTCAACCCATCTTTCAACTGCTGCCAGCATTCCAATATGCTCTTCACGGCCTACCTTATTATCACGACCAGGACCATGATGTGGTGCCGCAGCCTGCCATGCCGACATTAATATATCCTTTCGCCCTAATAACAGTCCCGAACTGCCGGGAGCTTTAAGTCCTTTACCACCACTAAATGCAACTATATCTGCTCCCTTAGCCAGATGAACATTCGGAAATGTCAGAATATGTGCCGCTGCATCAACAAAAACCGGAACATTCAAAGGCTTCGCAATTTTCACAATAATCTCCAGCGGCATAAAATCTTCCTTTTCTGCCTCTACATAAATCATCGCTGTTTTAGGGCCAATTTTCTTACGAAGCTCCTCCTCATTCTCGACTGTGATAATTTTAGCTCCGGTAGTTCTTGCCGAGTGATCATAAACCGTTCTGGAACCCCTTGGGATAATTACCTCAGTTTTATCAAATCCTTTTAAATCGGGTATTCTGATCAGCTTTTCAGGGTTTCCTCCTGTCATACAGGCAATAGTACACAGCTTGATACCGGCTGCTGCACCTGCGGTAACCAAGCCCCATTCTGCACCTGTTAATTCTGAAAGACGTTTGCCCACGCCCTCCACGAGTTCATCCATCTGAACATTAAGAGTTGCTACAGCCTCCATTGCCAGCCTTACTTCTGTTCTGGCAACTGAACCTCCCATAATAGTATTGGTTCCCTTGCAATTAACAAAAGGTTCAACTCCGATAGATTTAAGTATTCTTCTGCCTCTTTCCGCAAGCTCGGTATCAGATGTTCTGGGGACATCCGACAGGAATCTAAATCCATTACTGCTTTGCGGTGCTTTCACTTCCAGCACTGAAGCGCCCCCCGCAAAAGGGATTAAGGTCAGACCCTTTAAAATATCTCTGCGTTTCATGATTGTTTAGTCTTTTAGGCTTTAAATTATTTTGATTGAAGAGTCTTATCATAAGGATCCGCAGCTATCCCATTCAAATCCCAGACTATTTTCCCCGCTCTGATAGTTAATTCAGCCTCCAGTTTTTTGGGTCCTTCAAACTTACCTCCATGAGAGTCAATATATCCAAAACTGCCATTTCTGATATTAAAAACTGCGATATCTGCTTCCGAGCCAACACTCAGATTACCCAGTTCAGGCCTCTGAATACTTTGTGCAGGAATCCAGGTTGATTTGGCAATTACATCCTGCACCGACATCCCCATGTTTAAAAATTTCGATATGATATTGGCCATATCTTTCATTCCTGCATTCATGTTGCCAATGTGGAGATCAGAGCTGATGGTATTGGGAACAAAACCCTGCTTCATTGAGGGAATTGCCTGTCCGAATACAAAGCCGTTCCCTCCATGGCCAACATCGAAAATGATTCCTCTTTTCTGAGCCTGAAAAACATAGGGTTTAACCTTTCCGTTAATATCAACAACTGATTCTTTATACATCGGACTGCTTGCTCCTGCACTCTTACCTGCATGATACATATGGGTCAGGATATCACCGGGACGGAGGTGTTTTAATAATAATGATTCGAATGAGTTAACCGGTGGAAGCCCTCTCCAATCGATCATTACCGGCATCTTAGCCAGACGGCCTGCTGCAACAGCATTATCAACCGGAATCCATTGAACTCCATTGTAATGAGCAACCTTGAACCCAACAATATGCTGTTTATAAAAAATAGCCGAAGCAGCAGCCATTTCAGGATCCATATCCAAAGTATCCTGTTCAAATTCTCCCATCCCATCACCAACAATATTCAAAAATGCAAGCACTCTGGTTTTAGCTATATCAATGATATTTTTTTTGAATAAAGGAAAACTTTTCCATCCGGCACTTCCGGCATCCACAACGGTGGTAACACCGGCCCTAAAAGTAAATCCATCAGGTGGAAGTGAATTGGGCCCGTCCATATATTTCTGATCGATATTATTCCCGGCAAATACGTGAACATGCAAATCAATTAGTCCGGGGCTAAGGTACAAGCCTTTAATATCAACCACTTTGACAGCATTTGCGGCATCTATCTTAGGAGCAACGCGAAAGATTTTACCATCCGAAATTGCAACATCCATCACTGAATTTATATTATTCTTAGGATCGATAACATGTCCACCCCTGAGCAAAATATCAATCTTTTGTGCAGATGCCCCTCCGGTTGAAAAGAGGGTCAAAAAAAGTAAACAGTAAAAAAAATGGTTCATTTTCATAAATATGTTTTTTGTTTTATTGCCGGAACTGGTTTCCTTCACGGAAAAAATTATTAATAGGTTTGGTAATTCCATTTAAATCGTATACAATTCTGCCTGCCCTGATCGTCAACTCGCACTCAAACTTCTGGTCTCCAACCATTTTATAACCCGCAGTTTCATAAAACCCAAACTTGCCTTTGCGCAGACTAAATACCGCCAGATCGGCGATCGCACCCGGAGATAAATGTCCAAGCTCTTCTCTTTTGATAGCCTGAGCCGGGGCCCAGGTGCTGGCTTTGACCACATCCTTCAGACTCATTCCCATTGTCAGAAACTTAGACATGACATTCATCATATCTTTCATAAAAGCATTTACGCTTCCCATGGAAATATCAGTGCTGATGGTATTTGGCCAAAAACCTTGTTTCATTGCCGGAATAGCATTTGAATACCGGAATGCTGAGCCATGGCCAACGTCAAAGATGATACCCTTCTTCTGAGCCTCTAAAAAAGCAGAATTTATTTTGCCGGTTTGCTGATCCACAATACGATCGCGGGCATTAAAATCTTCAATAATTGTATAGGTATGTGTATAAATATCCCCTTTACGCATATGTTTAAAAAAGAGATCCGCCAAAGAAGGATGCGGATGATTTCTACCCCCATCCAGCATGACAGGCATATTGGCAATATTTCCGGCCTCTACACCACGATCTACCGCAGACCAGTCAGGACCAACAAAATCTACCTTAAATCCGACAATATCCTTTTTGTTTAACATGGCCAGTTTTGCAGATTCAGAGGCGATTTGATCGCCTGAACTATTTCCACCCGCCCTTCCGGAATAATTTCCACCCTGAATATTCAGAAATGATAATACCCTTGTTACTGAACGGTCTATTATATTCTTTTTGAAATCTTTAAAAGTCTGCCAATCCGCATCACCGGCATCTGCAATGGTAGTAACACCTACCCTCAACGTATAACCATCGGGCAAATTTGATCCAAGCCGTGAATGAATATCGATTAAGCCCGGAGAAATGAACATCCCTTTGGCATCAACCACCTGCGTAGCTTTTTCAGGATCTATTTGTTTTGCTATCAAGGCTATTTTACCATCATTAATAGCAATATCCATGGGTTCATCGATCTGATTCTTAGGATCGATCAAATGCCCTCCGCTGATAATAATTCCATATAATTTGCTGTCGTTTTGTGCCTGGGCATAACTAAATCCGATGATGAAGATCCCAAAAAACAGAAGATTAATTCTTTTCATAGATATCAAATCTATATTAACTAATAGTGAGAGCCGGGAATCAGAAAAAGTCCCAATTAATTATCAAATAAAATCGAAATTATCCCGATTTCTGAAAATACAATTATTAAGCTGCTCATCGTAAGTAATTTAGAAATAAAGTAAATAGATAAGAGATTTATTTTTTCAGACCTAAATAAATAACCTCATATCATAAGTCTAAAAGCTAATTTAATTTGCAAAGTTTAATTCAAATAGTTTATCAGGTTTCAATTTCTATCTGATATGCTATTTTTTATTAAAAAAATCCTACCTTTGCGGCGCTTTCAGCAATAAGGCTGATAAGCAATATAAATTATCATGAACCCATTTAGTAACTTGGGTATCCGTCATGATATTGTTAATGCCATTACTGAGCTGGGATTCGAAAATCCCACACCAATCCAGGAACAATCTATCCCGGTATTACTTTCAGGCAGCAACGATTTTGTCGGATTAGCTCAAACAGGAACCGGTAAAACGGCAGCCTTCGGCCTTCCACTATTAGAATTACTGGATTTCGAAGAAAATTATCCACAAGCTCTTATTCTATGTCCTACCCGTGAACTTTGTTTACAAATTACCAGCGACTTAAAGAATTATTCCAAAAACATGCGCAATGTAAATGTTGTAGCGGTTTATGGCGGAGCTAATATTTCAGATCAGTTACGCCAGATCAAGCGGGGTGTACAGATTGTGGTGGCCACTCCAGGCCGTATGCTTGATATTATTAATCGTAAGGCCATTGACTTTACTCAGGTACAATATGTTGTACTTGACGAAGCCGATGAAATGCTGAATATGGGCTTCCAGGAAGACATCGACAGCATTTTATCGACCACGCCTGATGATAAAAAGACCTGGCTGTTCTCTGCAACCATGCCTTCTGAAGTTCGCCGCATTGCAAAAAAATACATGACAGATCCTTTTGAACTGACCATGGGTACCAAAAATACCGGCAATGCTAATATCGAACACGAATACTATATTGTAAAGGCGCGCGATAAATATGCCGCATTTAAACGTATTGTAGATTTCAATCCCGAAATCTTTGGTATCGTATTCTGCCGTACAAAAATTGAAACTCAGGAAATTGCTGAAGCCCTGATCAAAGATGGTTATAATGCCGACGCCCTTCACGGGGATCTCTCTCAGCAACAACGCGACAAAGTAATGAAGCGTTATCGCGACCGCAGTCTGCAATTGCTTATCGCAACTGATGTGGCGGCCAGAGGAATTGATGTAAATGATGTTACTCACGTTATTAACTATTCTTTACCTGATGAGATTGAGAATTACACTCACCGTAGCGGACGTACAGCACGCGCAGGTAAAACAGGTGTATCTATCGCGATCATCAATTCAAAAGAACTTGGCAAAATACGTCACATTGAACGTGTAATTGGTAAACAATTTACCAAAGCTGAAATTCCAAACGGATTTGATGTATGTGAAAAACAACTTTTTGCACTGGTTCATAAAGTGCATAATGTTGAAGTTAACGAAGAGCAGATCGAACAATACATTCCACGAATTATGGATGAATTCAAGGATCTTTCAAAAGAAGACGTTATCAAGCGTTTTGCTTCACTTGAATTTAATCGTTTCCTCGAATATTATTCAAAAGCACCAGATCTTAATGTTTCAGGCGACGAACGCAGCTTTGAGCGCGGAGAGCGTCCTGATCGTGCATTCAGGTCAAGTACCAGTCCGGGTTATACCCGTCTGTTTATGAATTTAGGCTCTGTCGACGATTTTACACGCGGAGATATGCTGGGATTCATTTGCAACAATACCAAAATCAACGGAAAAAGCGTAGGCAAGATCGACTTAAAGGGTGTTTTCACATTCTTTGAAGTTGAAGATTCTGCTGTAAACCAGGTTATTGAAGGATTTAAATCTGTAGATTTCCAGGGAAGAAACGTACGTATTGAATTAGCCGGCGATCGTGAAGGCAGTGACCGTGGCTCTTATCGCGGTGGCAATGGTAGTGGACGCCGTGAAGGTGGCGGTTATCGTGGTGGTAGCGGAGGTGGACGTCGTGAAGGTGGAAGCGGACGTCGTGAAGGCGGAAGCAGTGGTGGATTTCGTGATTTTTCCGGCAAACGCCGCGAAGACCGTGGAGGCAGCAGCGCCGGACGTCGCGAAGGCGGTGAAAGACGCAGACGCAGCTAAAAGTAAATCACTTTAAATAAAATAAGGAGTAAAGATGATGGCTATAACACCTGAGTTTTTACTCCTTTTTATTAATCCGGGGTATCCGGTTTTTTTATCACAAAGCAACTCGCCCCTTATCTGAAGCAGCAATTCGTAATTTTTAATTTTTAATTACGTCAACTGCTCCGACAATAGCTTCATCTCAATCTGAGGAGAATGCCTTTCATAAAGGATGGCATATACCGCCCTGCAAATAGGCATATTAACTTTATATGCTTTATTAATCTGATGCAGACTGCAGGCTGCATAATAACCTTCGGCAACCATATTCATTTCAAGCTGGGCCGAAGTAACAGTATAACCCTTGCCGATCATAGTTCCGAATGTACGGTTACGACTGAATTGCGAATAGGCTGTAACCAGAAGATCCCCAAGATAAGCCGATTCCTTAATATCACGGCTGATTGGGTGAACTGCTCCCACAAAACCCTCTATCTCACGAATAGCATTAGAGATTAATACAGACTGGAAATTATCGCCATAACCTAAGCCTCTGCAAATCCCACTGGCAACCGCGTAAATATTTTTTAAAACAGCAGCATATTCAGTCCCGTAAATATCATCAGACGCATTAGTTTTAATATATCTGGTATTTAACATAGAGGCAAATTGACGGGCCGCCTCAGTATTCTGAGATGCAATTGTCAAATAGGATAATTTTTCGAGAGCAACTTCCTCGGCATGACAAGGACCACTTACTACAATAATATCTTCAAAAGGAATATGATAATATTGATTCAAAAACTCCCCGATTATCATATTCTCATCGGGCACTATGCCCTTTATTGCCGAAATCACCCTCTTACCCTTAAAATCATCAGGTTCGATATCCTTAAGCGCATCTTTTAAAAAGGCTGCCGGAACATTCAATAAAATATTATCCGATTTAGATATGACCTGTTTCAGATCAGTACTCAAATTGGTATCCGGTACTTTAATTTCTACAGAACTAAGGTAATGCGGATTATGATTATACTTACGAATATGTTCAATAGCTTCTGCATTTCGCATCCACCAATAAATCTCTTTACTTATCAGATTATCTGATAATATCTTAATAATGGCAGTCGCCCAGCTCCCACCTCCAACTACAGCTATACTATTTTGAATTTCTGACATCATAAAAAATCCCGTTTAAACAGATTCAAATTGAGAATCTGCTTAAACGGGACAAGTTAAGGATTTCCTGGAAATTACTCTTTACTTTCAGCTTTAAATAGCTTCTCCTTTTCAACCTTTTCTACTTCAGAACCATCCTTTAATGTTTTTGAAATTGCTGTAAACGGTCGCGAAACAACCTCATCACCAACTTTTAAACCTGATTTAACAAGGATGTAAGTATCATCCTGAATACCTGTAGTAACCTCTACCTGCTTTACTTTACCTGCATTATGAACGAATACATACTCTTTTACAGGTGCTGCATTCCTGGACTTAGCCTTTTCATCTGCTGCAGTTACAGGCTTATTCCCTTTATCGGCTGCCTTTTCATCCTTCTTATCCTCTCTGGTTGTAACCGACTGGATTGGAACCGAAAGTCCCTCAAACTGTTCTGTCTGAATATCTACTGTGGCCGACAAACCCGGTCTGAAAGGCGAGGGATTTGCACTATCGGCACGCAATAATTTAGTGTAGGATTCAGGAAGGATCCGAACCTTAACACTAAAATTAGTAACCTGATCCGTAGAAGTACCTACCACACTTGAAGAACTCGCGATTTCTGTTACCTCCCCTTTGAATTTCTGATTCTGAAAAGCATCGATTTCAATATCCGCCTGATCCCCGATTGACACTCTGTTAATATCACTTTCATTCACATCCACACTAACTTCCATCGCACTCATATTCGAAATTCTCATGATTTCTGTACCTGCCATTTGTGAGGTTCCCAGAATACGGTCGCCCAACTCAACAGACAATTTTGAAATCACGCCATCTACAGGCGCGTAAATTGTAGTTTTCGCAAGATTAGCACCGGCTTCCTTAACTACTGCACCCGACTGGTCAACCCCAAAACGTGAAGCAACCACATTCTGACGTGCAGATCCCAAACTTGCTTTTGCAGCTTCATACTCAGCTTTTACTGCATCAAATTCTGCTGCAGAAATTACCTTTTTATTGAACAACTCCTGATTACGCTTATATTTTGCTTCTGTATTGGCGAAATTAGCCTCTACCTGCTTTAATTGCTGCTGAGTACTTGCCAGCGAAGCCTTCTGGCTATTTAAAGAAGCCACTGCACGATCATACCCTGATTGCAGTACATCCGGACGTACTTTACATAAAAGCTGCCCCTTCTTTACCACATCGCCCTCTTTAACATGTAACTCAACCACCTCTCCTGAAACCTCAGCACTAAGTTTAACCTCCACCTCGGGCTGTACTTTACCACTCGCTGAAACAGTTTCAATAATGGTTCTCTTTTCAGCTTTATCTACCGCAACCTGAATAACATCCTTCTTACCAAACCAACCCAGTTTGTTCCCGGCAACTGCAACTATTACGAGTATTCCTGCTCCGATGAGCACATATTTTAAGGTATTTGTTTTCTTTGCCATAACTCAATTATAATGAGAAAAATTTTTAATTAAAAAGTAATCGGATTCCCCAGGTAATAGTCAATTACCTTACTTCTGAAAATCAGGTCATAACGTGCCTGAATCTGATCAAACTGTGCTTTATTAAGATTAGTTTGAGCCTGATTAAAGTCAAGTGAGTTAACTAAACCCACCGCATAGCGCTGCTCAATAACATTAAATGCCTCCCGGGATGATTCGTATGCCGACCGTGTTGAAGCATAACGCTTTTCTGCAGCCCTCAAATCATACACAGCCTGATTAATCACCTTGTTTAGATTGTTCTTTGCAAGCTGCTCGTTAAGTATCGCATTTTGGAAACCTATTTTAGCCTTTCTTACAGATGATCTTGCTGCCATTCCGTTAAATACAGGGATAGTCAGTCCGAATCCTATAAACTGATTAAAATTATCCTTTATCTGAGTAGAGAAACCGTTGTTAGCGAAAGTTCCGTTTGAATAACGGGTACCAAAACCTGTTTGAAGGTTTAATCTCGGAAAATAATCACCGCGTGCAATTTCGATCCCTTTTTCTGAAACCTGCTTTCTGAACTCGGCCAGTTTAATATCCGGAAAATTGGATGAGGCTATTTTAAACACTTCAGGGGCTGAATAAACTGAATTTAACTTTAATATATCTTCCACCTGGGGCCTTTCTACTTCAAACTCAACTGAAGGATCCCTTTCAAGTAATTGAGCGAGATTGAGATAGGAAAGATCCACCTGATTCAGGGCGTTGGTTACATTCAGCTCAGCAGTTGCAACCTGAGATTTTGCCTGGGAAAGGTCGGCTAAAGTCTTATTACCCACATCAAAGAATTTTTGCTCCACATCCAGCCGCTGATTCGAGATATCCAGCTGCTGACGGGAGGCTTCCAAAAGATCAAGGGCATTTAAAATGGATAAATAATTAGTTACAACCGCCAGAATCAGATCATTCTTAATCTTCTGAGTATTGCTTTTATCTGCCTCCAGCTGAAGCTTATTCTGAGATATCTGATTCATCTTCTGAAAGCCCTGAAATAAAGTAGTAGCAGATGAAACATTTCCACTGGTTGAGGTAATTGCCTGATTAATGAATTGATTGGTCA
>JBAZHY010000031.1:0-10192 GCA_041652175.1 Pedobacter sp. | reverse complement strand
CATAAGGAACGTGATGCCATGGAGAAAATGTGGAAGATGCGTGAAAAACAACTGGATAAGGTATTACTGAATGCATCGAGTATTAAAGGGTCAATTGAGGGTATTGCCGGAGCAGATAGTATTTCACTGAGCTTGTCGGATGATGAAGATGATACTTTATTATTAGATTAAAACCGGAAGCTATACCTTGTTAGCCGCCTTTGTCTAAGCAATATCGACTGTCTCAATACTATTCCTTACTTTTGCATTTCAAAATAAAAATCTGTTTAGATGATATTGTTAGAGAAGTTGAAGCTGAGTAAACCATTGTTAAAGTCCATGACTGATGCCGGTTTCCTTGGTCCGAAAGATATACAGCTTAAAACAATGTCGCGTATCCTGGGTGGTCAGGATCTCATTGCAGTCGCCCCTGAAGGTGCAGGAAAAACGACAACCTATGTGCTTGGAACATTAATGAGGCTGAAATATGGTTTTGAAGAAGCGCCCAGAGCCCTGGTTCTGGCACCAGATAAAGAGCGTGTTCAGTCAATAATTGAACAATATCAGCTTCTGAATAAAAACCAAACAATCCGGATTGTAGGACTGTATTCCGAGGGTGGAATGGAATCGCAAATGGATGCACTTGCAGACGGAGCAGACATTGTGGTGGCAACACCTGACAGAGCCAGGGCGATTTATCTGAAGTTAGGCCTCAATCTTAACAAGATTATCATGTTTATTGTTGATGACGCCGCAGAAATTATCAAAAAAGGAATGCAGCTTCCGGTCGCTGAACTGGCAAGAAGTATTGTCAAATGCCAGCATCTGATTTTTACTGAAGTTTACCATAATAAATTGAAATTGCTCACTGATCAGTTCATGTATGAACCTGTAATTATTGAAGCCGACAATCTTAACGAACAAAAACTTGAAACAGTTGATCAGATTTTATACCATGTTCCTGATTTTAAAACAAAGGTTAATCTCCTGAATCTTTTGCTGGAAGATAAAGAGGTTTTTAATAAGGTAGTTGTATTTGTAAATACCAGACTTACAGCAGAAAAAGTGTTCAAAAGTCTGTTTAAATATCTGGATAAGGATATTGCCATTTATAAGCCGTTATTTTTTGATTATCCGGGTTTCGACCTGATTGAAGAATTTAAAACCTCTGATACCAGAATATTGCTTGTAGCAGATGATCTTAAAGAAACAATCGATTTGAAATCAATTCCATTTGTTTTTCATATGGAAATACCTGCAGATGCAGAAACCTTTATTGGCAGAATTTTGAAAGATAATTCTGAACAGGATACTGATCGTATAGGGTTGAATTTTGCAACTGATATAGAGTTATCGCTGGTTAAGAAAATAGAGCAGGCTATTGGCAAATCTATTACCGTTGCTGCATTGCCGGCGGATCTTTTAATAGAACAAAATAAACCAGCAAAACAAAAAAAGTCCGCAGAAAAGACCGATCAGACTAATTATGAAACCGGTGCTGCCTTCCATCCTAAAAAGAAAAGTAATGCCAAAGATTATAATTACAGCTCCAGGGAAAAGGCAAAAATGAAATTCAAAAACCGTTGATCAATATTTACTGCTAATTGCAGGGATAATTATGAAGAAAGCTTTCTTTACCATACTTCTTTTTTTGCTTTCAGGGGTGTTTTTCAATTTAACTGCACAAACTGCTACAAAAAGGATATTGGTTTTTTATAAAACGGCTAAGTATAAACATCTTTCAATCCCTGCCGGAATTAGAGCAATCAATAAACTCGGTCTGGAAAATAAATTTCAAACCGACACCAGTTCTGATGCTTCATTATTTACGGATGTAAATCTTAAAAAATACAATGCTGTTGTTTTTTTGAGCACTTCTGGTGATATGCTGAATGATGAACAACAGAACGCATTTGAAAGGTATATTCGGGCAGGTGGCGGATATATGGGAATCCACGGCGCCTCTGCAGGTGAATATGAATGGCCTTGGTATGGTCGTCTGGTAGGTGCAATTTTTGACGGGCATCCGGTGCAACAATATGCCACTTTTAAGATAATTGATAAAAAGCACCGTTCTACCAGACATTTACCCCTAAACTGGAATGTTAAAGAAGAACTTTACAATTTTAAAAATATCAGCCCTGATATTAAAGTCTTACTGACCGTAGATGAATCCACTTATAAAGGCGGCACCAATGGCAGTTTTCATCCAATGGCATGGTACAGGGATTTTGAGGGTGGCAGATCTTTCTATACTGCTTTAGGTCATGCTGACGACAAATTCTCCAACCCTTTATTTCTGAAGCATATTCTTGAGGGAATACGCTATGCTATGGGAAAGTAATCAGTCATTTCTGAACTAAAAGAGGGTTTAAATACTTTTAATAATCAGGATTATAATTCCTTCAGGTTGAAAATTGTTTTTCTGAATTTTGATAATATTTATTAAAGCCTGTTATATTATCCACTTCAATTGTTAATGATATTTCAATTATATTCCTGATCACTATCTTATAAAGTATAGCTTTTTATTTCAGTTAAAATGAAAGATATTTGCAGAAATACTTCATAAGCTGAACTCCGGGTTCTGATTTCCCAATTGCTTTCCGGATTAACCAGTTAATTTATTGGTAATTAAATAAATAACAGAAATGAGAAAAGTTGCAGTCGCAGTTACCGGAGCAAGCGGATCAGTTTATGCAAAAGTATTGTTTGATAAACTTCTGGAACTGCAGGATCAGATTGCAGACCTTGGCATAGTGATGTCTGACAATGCAAAGGATGTCTGGATTCATGAACTGGGAAACAAATCTTTTGACGGGTATGATTTTCGCTTTTTTGATAAAAAGGACTTTACCGCCCCTTTTGCATCCGGGTCTGCCGGTTTTGATACTTTAATTATTTGTCCCTGCTCAATGGGTACATTAGGCCGCATTGCTTCAGGAACTTCTGATGATTTAATTACCAGAGCCGCTGATGTGATATTAAAGGAGCGTCGTAAACTGGTGCTGGTTATCAGGGAAACTCCATACAATCTGATTCACATTAATAATATGAAAACGGTTACCGAAGCAGGTGGTATCATTTGCCCGGCTACACCATCATTTTATAGCCTTCCGCAGACTATAGAAGAAGTGGCAGAAACAGTTATCAGCAGGGTGCTTGATCTCACAGGATTTAAGAACGATTCTTACCGCTGGGGACAAAATTCGGATTAAATAATTAAATAATGAATCGTGGGGGCAGGATGAAATGTTCCTGTTCAGTCACATTTCTTATCTTTGTAAATTGTTATGAATAAAAAGGTTGCATTTTATACTCTGGGCTGCAAACTCAACTTTTCTGAAACTTCAGCCATCGGCCGGCAATTCAGCGAGGCTGGTTTTGATACGGTTTCATTTACAGATAAAGCTGATGTTTATTTGATTAATACCTGTTCGGTTACAGACCATGCAGATAAAAAATGTCGTAAGGTTGTTAAAGAAGCTCTGAAACATTCCCCTAACGCATATATCGCTATTGTAGGTTGCTATGCACAGCTTAAACCTAAAGAAATTTCTGAAATTCCGGGGGTTGATGTAGTATTGGGGGCAGCTGAAAAATTCAGAATTACAGAATACATTACTGATCTAACTAAAAACGAGAAAACTCAGATTTATAATCAGGATATTTCGGAAGCCAAAGATTTTATTTCATCATATTCCTTCGGAGAACGTACACGTACTTTTCTTAAAGTTCAGGATGGTTGTGATTATACCTGTTCTTTTTGTACAATTCCTCTGGCCAGAGGAGCCAGCAGAAGCGATACGATCGAACATGTAATTAAGCAGGCAAATGAGATTGCCGGATCCGGAGTAAAAGAAATTGTTCTTACAGGTGTAAACCTGGGCGATTTTGGTATCAGAAATGGACAACGTGAGGATAAGTTTTTAGATATGGTCAAGCAACTTGATAAGGTCGATGGTATTGACCGGATCAGGATCTCATCAATCGAACCTAATTTGCTTTCCACTGATATTATTGAATTTGTAGCCGGTTCAGAAAGATTTGTACCTCATTTTCATATTCCTCTTCAATCAGGATGTAATAAAATTTTAGGTCTGATGCGTCGTCGTTATAAAAGAGAATTATATGCCGAAAGGATATCAGAAATAAAGCAATTAATGCCTGATTGTTGTATAGGAGTGGATGTGATCGTTGGATTTCCGGGCGAAAGTAACGAGGATTTTATTGAGACTTATAACTTCCTCAACGGACTGGATGTATCTTATCTTCATGTATTTACCTATTCAGAAAGGGAAAACACACCTGCGGCTGAAATGAAAGATGTGGTTCCGGGAGCAATCAGGGCTGAACGTAGTAAAATGCTGCATATTCTTTCAGAAAAGAAGAGACGTGCGTTTTACAATACCCAAATTGGAAAAACAGCGGAAGTTCTGTTTGAAAGTGATCATAAGAACGGTTATATGCATGGTTTTAGCAGAAACTATGTGAAAGTAAAAGCTCTTTACGATCCCTTAATGATCAATGAAATAAGAAGTATAAAATTTGAAAACATTTCTTCTGATGGTGATATGGAGATTTCTGAAATTCCTGAACTTTTGTCGCATTGATCTTAGGCCGTTTCGTCTAAATTTAGCTTAAGGCTAATATTTATTCAGCTTTTCTTAACATTGTAAATACTAACAAGATCGTATATTTAGAAAATGTTTCCAACCATTACTCACCTCATTGAATATTTAACGGGCATAAGTATTCCTTTACCGATACAAACATTCGGTTTTTTTGTGGCTATTGCTTTTGCAGCCGGATATTGGGCGCTATCCCAGGAATTTAAACGAAAAGAAGCTTTAGGTCTGGTAAAACCATTCATCAGAGAAGTTAAGATCGGAGAACCTGCATCTGTTCAGGAGCTAACATTTAATGGTATTTTCGGATTTCTGGTAGGCTATAAAATATTGGATGGATTATTCAATTACACTGAATTTGTTGCCAACCCTCAGACTTTTATTCTATCTACAAGAGGTAGCTTTTTAGGCGGACTGCTTTTCGCCGCATTATTTGTATACTGGGCTTATTCTGAAAAGAATAAAGAGAAATTAAGTCATCCGAAACTTATTAAGGAAACTGTACATCCATATCAGATTATGGGTACATTGCTGATGTGGGCGGCAATCTGGGGATTTTTAGGAGCTAAATTGTTTCATAATTTAGAATATTGGGATGAATTTGTAAAGGATCCGATTGGTGGCTTGTTATCTTTTAGCGGACTGACTTTCTATGGTGGTTTGATAATGGGTGGTGCAGCAGTTCTCTATCATGCCAATAAATATGGCATTAAATGGATCCATATGCTTGATATCGCCGGTCCGGGTATGATGCTGGCTTATGCAGTGGGAAGAATTGGATGTCATTTATCAGGAGACGGTGATTGGGGAATTGTGAATATGGCTCCAAAACCATCATGGTTAAGCTGGGCTCCCGACTGGCTGTGGGCATTTAAATATCCCCATAATGTGGTGAATGAAGGTGTTCCTATTCCCGGCTGTGTTGGAGCATTTTGTAATGAATTGCCGATGCCGGTATTCCCGACTCCCTTGTATGAAGTAATCATGGGACTGATTATTTTTGGGATATTATGGATGCTGAGACATCGGATAAAAGCACCCGGCCTGATGTGGTCGATTTATCTCATTTTTAATGGAGCAGAACGTTTTCTGATTGAAACCATCAGGGTAAACTCTAAGTATCATGCGTTTGGTCTTGGATTTACACAGGCCGAATTAATCTCAACCATATTAGTGCTCTTAGGAGTGGCCGGAATTATCTGGTCACTGAAAAATGAGAAGAAATATCAAACGGCCTGATGCATGGATCTATCCAAATTAACGTCTGAAGTAATTAAACTCACTAAAGAAGTGGGAGGGTTTATTCGTAATGAAGCCCTGGTGTTTGATACCGGTAAGGTGGAGTATAAAGGACTTCATGATATGGTTTCTTACGTTGATAAGACAGCTGAGCTGGATCTTGTAAAAGGACTTTCTGAATTGCTTCCGGAAGCAGGATTTGTAACCGAAGAAAAGACTAACAATACTGTAGGCGAAATATATAACTGGATTATTGATCCGCTGGATGGTACAACTAATTTCATTCATGGTATTCCGACCTTTTCGGTGAGTATAGCACTCCAACAAAATGATGAACTTGTACTGGGTGTGGTTTATGAGATTAACAGAGATGAGTGTTTTTCGGCATGGAAGAACGGAGGGGCATATCTTAATCAAAAGCAGATTTTTGTATCCAAAACTCCGGGTATCGATAATTCACTGCTTGCTACCGGTTATCCCTATTATGAATTTTCCAAATTGGATTCCTATCTCGATGTACTCAAAAAGCTGATGCAAAGGTGTCATGGAATCAGAAGAATTGGTTCTGCTGCGATAGACCTTGCCTACGTGGCATCGGGTAGATTTGACGGCTACTTCGAGTACAACCTTAATTCTTATGATATTGCTGCCGGAATCGTGCTTGTAAAAGAAGCCGGTGGGCAGATACATGATTTCAAAGGAGGGGAAGAGCCTATCCGCCGTAGAGAGATTATTGCAACCAACGGATTAATTACTGAAGATATTTTGAAAATAGTAACTGAAAATTTCAAATAATAATTTATACATTAATTGTACAAACTTTAAGACTATGACACTAAAAAAGAAAATCTTACTTGGTCTGCTTGCTGTATTGGTGGTTATTCAGTTTTTTAAACCTGAGCTTAATCAGTCTGCAGCCGAAACCCCGAATGATATTTTTGCACATTATACTGCGCCCGATAGTCTTCAGCAAATGATCCGGACTTCGTGCTACGATTGTCACAGTAACAATACTGTTTATCCATGGTATTCAAATATTCAGCCGGTTGCCTGGTGGTTGGCAAATCATGTAAATGAAGGGAAATCTGAGCTTAATTTTTCAGAATTTGCCACTTATACACCTAAAAAAGCTGATCATAAACTGGAAGAGTTAATAGAAATGATTGAAAAGGGTGAAATGCCGCTTAAATCCTATACTATTCTACATGGAGATACCAGGTTATCTGCTGTTCAGCAAAAAGCGATAACAGATTGGGCTAAAGAGGTAAGGGCTAAAATACAACCCAATATTCAGAAATAAATATTAATAAAAAAGGATCTTATTTCTAAGATCCTTTTTTATTAATATGACAAAACTAAACGATATTATAAAGCTTCTGATACTACTTCAGTAACTTCAGGTACCATTCTTTTTAAAAGATTCTCAATACCTGATTTTAATGTAATTGTTGAAGAAGGGCATCCGCTGCATGAACCACGTAATTCTACAGTTACAATCCCGTTATGGAATGAACGATAAGAGATTGCACCTCCATCCTGTTCTACAGCAGGGCGAACATAATCATGAAGTATCTGCTGAATTTTAATTTCTGTTTCAGTTCCTTCGAAATCAGCAGTTTCTTCTTCTTTTTCGAGGATCTTTAATTCTGATTCAACTGCACCTTTTACAAATTCCTTTAGAATAGGTTCGATATCTTCCCAGTCGGCAGTTTCTGATTTTGTAACAGTAACGAAATTACTCGCAAAAAATACACCGGTTACAAAATTGAATTTGAACAATTCTTTTGCAAATTGAGATTTTTCTGCACTTTCTTTAGTTGGAAAGTCAATACTGGTGTTAGTTAATAGCTTGTTAACTAAAAACTTACGGGTAGCAGGATTGGGTGTAATCTCTGTATATACGTTTGTGGTTGATGTTGCGATACTCATTTTAAAACTTTTATATACAAAATTAACAAATTTTATACTGATAATCTGTTCAATTCAAGTTATGACACATGAATGACGGCCTTTATGCCGGTATAATTTGAAGGGGAAATAGCTTTTAACTCTTGTTTTACGATATCTGAAATCTCCAGCCGGTCAACAAATTCAGCAATAGTATCCTTATTAATTTGCTGGTTGGTTCTGGTCAGGTCTTTAAGTGCTTCATAGGGGTTAGGATAACCTTCACGTCTTAAAATGGTTTGTATTGCCTCTGCAACAACTGCCCAGTTTGCCTCCAGATCATTCTTAATTGCATCTTCGTTAAGTAATAACTTATTTAATCCCCTTATTGTTGATTTAATAGCTATTAATGTATGAGCTACAGGTACGCCAATATTTCTAAGCACCGTTGAATCTGTTAAATCCCTTTGTAATCTTGAAATTGGCAGCTTAGCTGAAAGGTGTTCAAAGATGGCATTCGCCAGGCCTAAATTGCCTTCTGAATTTTCAAAATCAATGGGGTTTACTTTATGTGGCATCGCTGAGGAGCCAACTTCACCTGCCTTAATCTTTTGCTTGAAATAATTCATCGAAATATAGGTCCAAAAATCTCTGTTAAGGTCAATCAGAATTGTATTAACACGTTTTATAGCATCGCAATGGGCAGCAAAATTATCATAATGCTCAATCTGGGTAGTATATTGAGATCGGTTCAGATTCAATTGTTCATTCACAAATCTATTGGCAAATGTTGTCCAGTTTATTTCAGGATAAGCAACATAATGTGCGTTAAAGTTTCCTGTTGCCCCTCCGAATTTAGCAGAGAATGGAATCGTTTTTAAGTGTTGCAACTGAGCCTCAATACGCTCAACAAAAACCTGTATTTCTTTTCCCAGAACGGTAGGGGAAGCAGGTTGTCCATGTGTATGGGCCAGCATTGGAATTGTTGACCACTCACTAATTCTTACTTTCAGATTATCTACTAACTCGGCAATCGCCGGAAGATAGGATTCTTCAAGAGCCAATCTGAAAGAATGAGGAATTGCAGTATTATTGATATCCTGAGATGTTAATCCAAAATGGATAAACTCTTTATATTGATCAATGTCTAATTCAGAGAACTTTTCCTTAATGAAATATTCAACTGCTTTTACATCATGATTGGTAGTCTTCTCAATATATTTAATAGCTTCAGCATCCGCTTCACTAAAATTTTCATATACAGATCTTAAGGCAACAAATTTTTCCTTATTGAAAGAAGTCAGTTGAGGTAAAGGAAGCTCACATAATGAAATGAAATATTCTATTTCTACATAAACCCTGTATTTGATTAATGCGGCTTCAGAAAAATATGCAGATAATTCCTTAGTAGAAGAATGATAGCGCCCATCAATAGGGGATATGGCAGATAATGGAGTTAAATTCATAAACCAATTTTCTGCAAATCTACAATTTTAGAATTATATCAGCTCATGATCTCTGCTCTTTATCATACAGCTGAGGTTTATCTGAACTATTTCAAATATTTTGCCTTATTAAAAAAATCATCAGGAAACTTTGGTTTTGAAAATTGTTTCCATAGTTTTGTCCGAAATTAAATTTCGTGGATTTGGATATAAAAGAGTATATAATTTCAGAGTCGGATAAGCTTTTTTGCCAGTATGGCTTCAAGAGCGTTACAATGGATGACATTGCCAAACATCTTGGCATGTCGAAAAAAACAATTTACAGTCATTTCAGAGATAAAAATGAAATAGTCAATATTGTCATACAAACTAAATTGAATTCTCAGAAATGTATGATAAAAGATAATATTGAAGCATCCCCGAATGCGGTACATGAAGTTTTTTATTCTGTAACAAATATGAAGGAACTTCTGTCTAATATAAACCCAACATTGTTTTATGATTTGCAAAAGTATCACCCCCAGGTATGGTTGTCTTTCAGGGATTTTAGAGAGAAAGCTCTTTATACCGCTATTTATAATAACCTGACCAGGGGAATTAAAGAAGGTTATTACAGAGAGGATATTAAACCTGATATTCTGACCCAGATGAGATTAGAACAAATAGACCTGATTTTTAACAGTACAACTTCATATACTCATGGAAAATATGGTATGGCACAGGTAATGGCAGAAATTACAGAGCATTTTTTATATGGCATCTGCACCTTAAGGGGACATAAATTGATTAATAAATACAAGGAAATTATAGAAGAAGAATAAAAATGAGATACAAATATTTAACCTTAGTCTTTTGTCTGTTTGCAGGATTTTCTGCGAAGGCTCAGTTGGCAGATACTGTAGCAGCTTTTACTTTGCAGGAAGCTATTGATTATGCACAAATTCACCAGAGTGCCATACTGAATGCAAAAATCGATGAGGAAATTGCCAGAAACACTGTAAGAAAACTGTAGGA
>JBAZHY010000030.1:3630-10200 GCA_041652175.1 Pedobacter sp. | reverse complement strand
CAGGATCAGCGTGCGGCATTTTTTAAATTGATGGAAATGGAACTCACAGTTCCGGTAATCATCAGAAGAAAATACAGTCTCGATAACCAGAATATGACTCTTTTACCTGAAGAGTCCGATTTTCAGCTATATGCTGCAACTGATTTTGGAGGGCTTTTACTCGATGGTTTTGGTGATGGCATCTGGGCTGATGCGGCAGATATCCCGAATAAGGTAATTCTTTCAACCTCATTTGGTATTCTTCAGGCAACCCGGTCAAGAATATCTAAAACGGAATACATCTCCTGTCCAAGTTGTGGAAGGACTTTATTTGATCTGCAGATAACCACACAGATGATTCGCAGCCGGACAGATCATCTCAAGGGATTGAAAATAGGAATTATGGGTTGTATTGTGAATGGCCCGGGAGAAATGGCTGATGCTGACTATGGTTATGTTGGTACAGGTCCCGGTAAAATTACCCTTTATCGTGGCAAAGAGGTGGTCAAGAAAAATGTGAATACTGAAAATGCACTCGATGAACTGATTGGTATTATTCGGGAGGACGGGAACTGGATTGATCCGGAGTAAGATTCGAATCAGTTCTTTCTCAGGAATTCAACACTCTTTTCGCAAGCCAGTTGTAATTCGAGCGGCAAACTTTCTTTAAGGTATGGGTGTGATGCTCCGAAGACATGATTGGCGTAAGGAATAATAAATAATTCTGAGTTCAGACATTTTTCCTTCAATTTTCCTGCTTCGTCCGGATGAACATTCTCATCTCTGTCGCCATGAATAATCAGCCAGGGTATTTTTATCTGTTTAGCTGCGCCTAAAATATCGTATTCCTCGATATGGTTTTCGAGATCATTTAAGAGGTCAACTTTCAATGGAGTGTATTGTTTTGTACGAACATTGAAACTTAAGATGATTCCATTTTTTCGCCATTCATCCTCTTCTTCTTTCTTCCATAAACTTCTGAAATCAGAGATCGATGCCAGAGTAATAAGTTTATCAATTCTTTGATCAGCGACAGACTGTATGATACTAATTCCACCTCCGCGGCTATGTCCTAAAAGGTATAATTCTTTAGGCGCCGGAAATTCTTTGTCGCTTTTAGTAAAACTGATAACCAGATCAAGATCATTCAGTTCTTTGCTGAAAGTGTTGTCGCCGAATGCGTTCTGATCTTTGAACTCGGTGGGATATTCAGGACTTGTTCCATTGTGCGAAAAATTGAACTTGAGATATCTGAACCCCTGTTTGACGAAATATTCAGCCACCATATTATGCGCGCCCCAATCTTTAAATCCTTTGAAGCCATGAACAAATAATACCATAGGTGCATTTTCGAAACCCCTTTGGAAATTGAGATCCAGTAGTATTGGTTTACCTGCTGAACCTCTGATAGTGAATGTCTGGCGGATAATCATATAATTGGACGAATTTATTGATATTTGTTGTTGGCGGTTTCCATGATCTTCAAAGTATTGGTACATGGAAAATGTATAAATCCATTTTAAACAAGATATGAAAATTACAAGACTATTAAAAAGATCATTTATTCTATTTATGGTGTTTTGTAATTTTAGTTGTGATCAGATCTCAAAATCGATTGTCAGGAAAGAGGTAGAGCACTATGAAGTAATTAGTTTAATTGGAAACTACCTGAGTCTGACAAAGGTTGAGAATACCGGAGCGTTTCTGAGTGCCGGGAGCTCACTACCTTATTTTATCCGGCTTATTCTGCTTTTTGTTGTTCCTGCCATTTTTCTGATGTATGGTTTATGTCAGATTATGGTCAAAAAAGGTATTCCTGTGTTAATAATTACCGGGTGGTGTTTTGTTATCGGCGGAGGTATAGGGAACTTATATGACCGGATTGTTCACGGATCCGTAACTGATTTTCTGCACCTTGATCTGGGATTTATTCAAACCGGGATTTTTAATTTCGCTGATATATCGATCATGAACGGAATGTTCATGATTATAGCTGGATTTTTCTTTTATCCAAATCGAAGGATTATTCAATAATGTAAAATTTATCTTTTATAATTGCGACTTATTTTAAAAACGATAGAAAGGTCTTATTTATAATCTTTCTAAAACGTTGTGTTTACAAAGGTGTGACAGAATGAAAATTGCTTATTAGTTACATTTGTACCGTTAATATAATTAGGATACCTGAACTTGAAGTATTTAAAAGTAATTGCCTTTACTCATAAGCACATTGACCTTAAGGATCTGGGGAAATTTGTAATATGTAACGAATCTCTTAACAGTTGTCTGGAAAGTGTAAGGGCAACGTTTGATATTCCCGAAATCTTCTACATAGGTACATGTAACCGTGTTGAATTTGTATTTACCGCAGATCAGAAATTAGATAAAGCTTTTGTTGGTAAATTTATTTCTGCACTTCAACTACCGGTATCACATGATCAGCTGGAGAATTTTACAGAGCAGGTTTCAATATATGAGGATGTAGAAGCAATGAATCATTTGCTCCGGATCTCTTGTTCCCTGGAAAGTCTGGTTGTTGGTGAAAAGGAGATTTTAGCTCAGATTCGCAAAGCTTACGATACCTGTCGTTTATCAGGTTTCACCGGAGATTATCTCCGACTGATAATGTCGAGGGTTGTAAAGACTGCAAAAGAGGTATATACCAATACTGCGATTGCAAGAAAGCCTATTTCAGTTGTTTCGCTTGCATATCGTAAGCTTCGGGAGCTGAATATGTGTACAAATGCCAGAATTCTGATCATCGGTGCAGGGGAAACCAATAAAAATATATCCAAGTACCTTCAAAAATATAAATATTCTAATTTCGCGGTATTCAACCGCACCCTAGATAACGCAAAAGGCCTTGCAGAAGATCTGGGAGGTACAGCTTACAGACTTGAAGATTTAAATACCTACAAAGGAGGTTTTGATGTCATTATTACCTGTACAAGTGCTACAGAGCCAATTATTACCAATGAAGTTTATCAGTCTCTATTGAATGGGGATGAGTCAAGAAAGGTAATTGTTGATCTTGCGGTTCCAAATGATACCAGTCCTGAAGTTCTTGAGAAAAATTCTGTTACCTTTATTGAGGTTCATAGTTTACAGGAAATTGCAAATAATAATCTTCAGGAAAGGTATGAAGAGCTGATTCATGCGGAACATATTATAGAGCAAAATATTGAAGAATTTAAACCTGTTCTTAAGCAACGTAGAGTAGAGATTGCTATGAGGGAGGTGCCCGAAAAGATCAAAAAAATTCGTGATACTGCTGTGAACAGAATTTTTGCTGACGAAATTGAGAGTATGGATGATAATTCGCGCGAGATTCTGGATCGTGTGATAAATTACATGGAAAAGAAGTATATCAGTGTTCCTATGGTTATGGCCAAGGATATAATGATAAATAATAGCTGATTTTCAGTTGGATCCAATCATTTTGGCTATTTTTAGCCTTTAAAAAAAGCCTGAATAATTATAATCATGTCTGATCATTTACCTGAAGAGAGTAAAAAGTCTAAAATTATCATTGGAACGCGTGGTAGTGAGCTTGCCCTTTGGCAGGCTAATTATGTGAAGGATCGCCTTGCAGAAATTGGCTTTGACTCAGAACTTAAAATTATTAAAACCCAGGGGGATAAAATACTCAATCTGAGTTTTGATAAACTTGAAGGCAAGGGTTTTTTTACCAAGGAATTAGAAGAAGAACTGCTAAGTGGGGATATAGACATTGCTGTGCATTCACATAAAGATCTTCCTACTTTAAACCCTGAGGGTTTGATCATTGCGGCTGTGTCTGAACGTGAAGATCCTGCAGAATTACTGATTATCCTTAAAGATTGTGTTGATGTTCAGCAAAACCTGTCTGTAAAGTTTGGCGGTATGGTTGGAACATCTTCTAATCGTCGCAAAGCTCAGCTTAGAGCTATACGGCCTGATTTTGAGATAGAAGATCTCAGAGGGAATTTACAAACAAGAATTCAAAAGCTCAGGGATGAAAAATATGATGCAATCATGTTGGCCAAAGCCGGGGTTGTGCGCCTGGGTATTGATCTGAGTGAAGAGTTCTATGTTGAAGAATTAGAACCTACAGAACTTATTCCAGCACCTGCACAAGGTGTACTGGCTATACAGATACGTGAAAGTGATACCGATCTGTTTGAAAAACTTCAACCTTTAAATGATCAGGTAGTTGCCGAGCAGATAGCAGTTGAACGTAAGGTGTTGAATATGTTTGACGGAGGCTGTCAGTTACCACTTGGCTGCTATTGCCGTAAAGATGGCGATCTGTTTCAGGTATGGACATCAAAGGCATCGGATGGTGCTGATTTTCCCGACCGCTTATTTCTTCAGGAGAAAAGTACTCAGGGACTTGCAGAAAAGATTGTTTTAAAATATGCCCCGGATAGGAAATTCCCGAAACACATATTTATAAGTCGTGAGTTATCTGAGTCCAGTTATTTGAGAAAAGCTTTAGCTAAACATCAAATTGAAATTGAGGACCGTTCTCTGATCAGAACTTTTCCTACTATTAATAAGCTTGATCCGTTTATTTTAAGAAATGTGGATTGGATATTTTTTAGCAGTAAAAATGCCATTGATTATTTTTTTAAACTGGATCCTCAGCTATCAAAGAAAGTGAAATTCGGAGTGGTAGGCAGAGGTTCAGAGATTGCTTTGCGCCAGCATGGACGTAAAGCCGATTTTAGTGGAGAGGATGAGGGTATCGATACTTCGGATATTGGAAGAGAATTTGCAAAAGTCGCCAATGGTTCAACCGTTCTTTTCCCTATGGCCAAAGGGTCTTTAAGATCTATTCAGAAGGAGCTTAACGAAGAATCAAAGCTGATTGAACTGGTAGTTTATGAAACTGTTAGTGAAGAAGATGTGCCTGATACTATAGCCGAAGTTCTGATCTTTACCAGTCCCTCAAATGTTGATTCTTATTTCGCAAATAATCTCCTTGAACCTGATCAGAAAGTAATCTGCATTGGGAAATCAACCGGACAAAGATTCGATGAAATGGGGGTTAAATATACACTTCCGTTTTCCCCCGATGAGATTGGACTTGCTGAAGCAGTTTTTGCATTGGATTATTAATCAGTAGACATTTTTATTCATAAAAGCATATGTTAATTCGTCCCAGGAGATTAAGAAAATCCCCGGTTCTCCGCGAAATGGTTGCAGAGACCAGATTGTCAAAGGATATGTTTATTTATCCTTATTTTGTGGTTCCGGGTAAAAATATTGTCCATGGTATTGATGCCATGCCGGGTATTAGTCATTTTTCTTCTGATGCCCTGCTTAAAGACGTTGAGAAATCTATGAAACTTGGTCTGAACAAGGTTTTATTGTTTGGAGTGGGTGAGGAAAAAACAGAAGATGCGAGTTCTTCGTTTGATAAAAATTCTGTTGTTGCAAATGCTGTACGTGAATTAAAAAAAGCCTTCGGTGAAGATCTTTATGTGATTACCGATGTCTGTACATGTGCTTATACACCGCACGGACATTGTGGGATTTTGCATCAGGATTATGTGCAGAATGACCCTACGGTGCAGGTTTTATCAAAGATGGCTTTGGCACATGCCCAGGCGGGTGCTGATATGGTTGCCCCATCAGATATGATGGACGGCCGTATTCTTGGTATCCGCGAAAAGCTTGATCAGAACGGGATGGAGAATACTGCAATCATGAGCTATAGTATAAAATTTGCTTCCGCATATTATGGCCCTTTCAGGGAAGCTGCTGATTCTGCACCCGGCAAAGGTGATCGGAAAGCATACCAGATGGACTTTAGAAATCCTCGAGAAACTATGCGTGAATCAGTTTTGGATGAACATGAAGGTGCTGATATACTGATGGTTAAACCGGCACTTGCTTATCTTGACATTATTCATCGTCTCAGGGAAAACACTGATCTTCCTGTGGCCTGTTATAATGTTTCGGGGGAGTATTCAATGGTTAAAGCCGCCGGAGCAAAGGGATGGATTGATGAACAGAAAGTCATTATGGAGAATATGTATGCATTCAGTAGAGCCGGTGCAAATATTATTATTACTTATCATGCCCGGGAGATTTTAGAAAAGGGCTGGATGTAAATTAGTTGATAATTGACAGTTGATAATTGATAATTGGGATCAGATAAAAATGGGGATGGCACAATTTGAGAGTTAGTGGTATCTCACAGACAATCAGAATTAATTAAAAATTAAAAATTAAAAATTAAAAATTACGAAGTTGCTGTTCTTATAAAGTCAGATAACAGACAACCGATAACAGACAACCGATAACAGACCCCTAATTAGTTTGGTAATAAATTAAAGGATAAGAAATACAGAATTGATGGTTTAATTTGACATTGTCAATTGTCAACTGTCAATTATCAATTAAAAAAGCATGTTAGGATCATTAAAAAAGATATTTTCAGGATCAGAGGAGGAAACTCCGGTAAATACGGTAGGCAAACCGGATATCTCCAGAGAGAAGTCCGCTGAACTCTATGAGAAATCAAAAACCTATTTTCCGGGAGGGGTAAATTCGCCTGTAAGGGCATTTAAATCTGTTCATGGAACTCCTTTATTTATTCAAAAG
>JBAZHY010000030.1:0-3620 GCA_041652175.1 Pedobacter sp. | reverse complement strand
ATATTTGGGATGCCGATGGAAATCAGTTTATTGATTTTTGTGCTTCATGGGGACCGCTGATCCTTGGTCATAATCATCCTGTTGTTCGTGAGAAGGTGATTGAAGCGATGCAGAACGGGATGAGTTTCGGTGCACCAACTGCACTTGAGAACCAGCTAGCCGAACTCATTCTAAAAAACAATAAATATATCCGTAAAATACGGTTCACCAGTTCAGGTACAGAAGCGGTGATGTCGGCTATCAGACTGGCGAGAGGATATACCGGACGTGATAAAATCATTAAGTTCGAAGGTTGTTATCATGGACATTCCGATTCATTGCTGGTTAAAGCAGGTTCTGGATTGGTAACTTTTGGAGAGACATCATCTGCAGGTATCCCTAAGGCTTTTGCTGATGAAACGATCGTGGTTCCTTTGAACAATGAACAGGCTGTTCAGGAGGCTTTTGATCAGTTTCCTGATCAGATTGCAGCCATAATTATTGAACCTGTACCTGCAAATAATGGTTTGTTATTACAAACCGGGGAGTTCCTTGAGTTTCTGCGCCGGATCAGTACAAAGAATAAGGCCTTACTCATTTTTGATGAGGTAATTTCAGGCTTCCGGATAGGTTTTGAGGGAGCTGCCGGTTATTATAATATTCAACCCGATATTATTACTTACGGCAAAATTATAGGTGGTGGATTACCCGTTGGAATGTACGGAGCTTCAGAGGAGATTATGGGTATGATCTCTCCGGATGGCTCTGTTTATCAGGCAGGTACCTTGTCTGGGAATCCGGTGGCTATGGCTGCAGGTATCGCTCAGTTGGGGGAACTTGCCAAATCAAGTTTCTATAAAGACCTGAATAATAAAACTCTTGAATTTACAGAGTCGATACAACGCTTTGCAAGCGCAAGGAATTATAAGTTCAGGGTATTTTCCATCGGTTCTATTTTCTGGTTTGCTTTTACCGACCAGGAAAGCATACGCTCTTCAGAAGAGATTGATCCGGCGAGTATGGAGAAATTTAAGATTATGCATCGTGAGCTGCTGAATAGAGGAGTTTACTTCGGACCTTCGGGATATGAAGTTGGTTTTGTATCTTCAGTACATACTAAAATCGATCTTGAAAAAGCTAAACGTGCAATTTTTGACAGCCTGGATATTGTGTACAGAGGATCAAGAAACTAATTATATGAGAAGGCCTCTCCTTATATTTTACTCACTTATCATTTATGCTGTTTTACAGCTTACCTGGTGGGGAAGGCTTTTGCTTATTGCAAAGCCTAACAGTAAGGGGATGATTGTTGGGGAAACCGCTGTTTTTATCTTTATTTTCTTTGTTGGAGCTTATTATATGCAGAAGGCTATTAACAGGGAACGTAAGTTACATCGCCAGCAAAGGAATTTTCTTTTATCTGTTACCCATGAATTAAAATCGCCGCTGGCTTCTATAAAACTCTATCTTCAGACTATTCTGAAAAGGGATCTGGATGTTTCACAACAAAAGGCATTTATTACAAATTCATTAAAAGATATTGAACGCCTCGACGATCTGGTGGAAAATATGTTACTGGCTACTAAAATTGAAAGTAATTCTTATACTTTCCCGAAGGAGCAATTTAATTTTTCTGAATTGGTAGCATCAGTTGCTGAACGCTTGCAGGTTCATACCTGCAGTACACAGATCATCAAGACAAACATTTATCCAAAGATTATTTTGGTCGGTGATAGGTTTGCCCTTACTTCAATGGTTACTAACCTTATTGAAAACGCCGTAAAATATTCACCTCCGTGTTCGGAAATTGAGGTGAGTCTGATCCGTAAAAACGGACTTATTCAGTTTATCGTGAGCGATAAAGGGATAGGTATAAAGGATGAAGAAAAAAGCCGTATTTTTGATAAGTTTTACAGGGTTGGAAGCGAAGATACCCGTAAAACCAAGGGTACAGGGCTGGGCTTGTTCATAGTTAGGCAGGTATTGTATAAGCATCAGGCTACAATTAAAGTGAAAAATAATCAGCCTTCAGGAACAATTTTCGAAGTAACATTTAATGACTCATATGCCAAGTAAACAAAGAATCTTATTGGTAGAAGACGAAGAACATCTTCTGGAAGCTATCAAATTAAATCTGGAGCTTGAGGGATACAAAGTATCAACTGCTACCGATGGTAAAAAAGCGCTTAAAATCTTCAAGGAAGAGCGTTTCAATCTCATTATTCTTGATGTGATGCTACCCGAAATTGATGGATTCCAGGTAGCTGAAACTATTCGCCTGGAAAATTCCGAAGTGCCTATTATGTTTCTTACAGCCAAAAATACCAGCGAAGACCGTGTTTTAGGCCTGAAAAAAGGGGCTGATGATTATCTGGTTAAGCCATTTAATCTGGAGGAGCTTATTCTTAGAGTAGGAATACTTGTAAAAAGAAGCTTAAAAGGAGATGAACTGAAGGAAATGAACTCTTACCGCATTGGTGATAAAACCATTTACTTCAACTCTTTTGAATTGAAAGGTGATGATGGAACGGTTATTCCATTAACCAAGAAGGAAACAATGTTGCTGAAGCTTTTAATTGAGCGTAGAAATGAAGCAGTATCCAGAGAGCAGATTCTGGAAACCGTGTGGAACTATGACGTTTATCCCTCAACCAGAACAATTGATAATTTCATACTGACTTTCCGTAAATATTTTGAACCGGATCAAAAAAATCCTACTTATTTTCACTCAATCCGCGGAGTAGGATATAAATTCATTGATAATCATTAGAAATGTTAACGAAAAAAGCCCGTTTAGGGGTTATTTTTATTGCAATGATACTTTTAGGCTGGACTATCAGCCAAAAGGTCTATGAAATTTCAGCAGTTGTCGGTATTGGCATCGGTTTATTGATATGGGGCTATTTCCGTGAGGGTACTGTGGTAATGGCAGCCAGGGAGTTTCATGCTAAAAATTATGATGCTGCCGAAGAACTGCTTAAAGAGATCGATGACCCTGATCGTTTAGGCAAACATCGCCGGGGTTTTTATGAGTTTATTTATGGTAATGTTGAACTTCATCGCCACAATTATGATGAGGCAGAAAAACATTTCCAGATAGCTACAAAATTCCCTCTGAGAAATCAGAATGATAAAGCCATTGTATTGGTGCATCTTGCCAACATCAGTCTCAGGAAGAAAGATCTCGAAAGAGCCAGGGCTTATACCGAGAAAGCAAAGACATATAAAATTACCGCAAGGGTAAATGATATTATTCAAAAGATAGAATCAGAAATAAATAAAGCATAGTGAGCGAGAATAAAATACAGGACAGCCTTTTTCTTAAGGCTGCTTTTTCAAAAAGTACAGAACGTCCGCCGGTGTGGATGATGCGGCAGGCCGGACGATTTATGCCCGAGTATTGGGAGATAAAAAATAAATACTCCTTTCTGGAGATGTGTAAGATCCCTGAAATTGCAGCGGATGTAACCATGCTTCCGGTAGATCTTTTAGGTATTGATGCCGCTATTCTGTTCTCAGATATTCTGGTTACGGGCGAGGCTATGGGCGGGGACCTGAGCTTTTCACAGGGTGTGGGTCCTAAATTTGCCAATCCTGTAAGAAATCAGGCTGATGTCGATAATTTGCTTTCTGATGTCGGC
>JBAZHY010000029.1:0-10271 GCA_041652175.1 Pedobacter sp. | reverse complement strand
GTAAAAGAATGAATCAGTTCATAATCATGAACCGGTGATAATCCATACAGCTTTTCAAAAATAAGCATATACAGAATCCAGATTTTATTAGATTCAGCATTACTGTTTTGCCTTAGCGGAAGTGCAATATTAATATTTAAATTACATTTACTTTGCTGCAGAAGTTTATAAAATGCATCGGTACCGTAGAATATACTTTGACAAATAGGTAAACCCAGTGCCCAGAAAGTTTTAGTTTCATCGGCAAAGGGAGGGATCATACAATTATAAATTAATGTTAATTCTTTATTGAAATCCGGGATGTTTACAAGAGAAACCGGGCCATGTACTTTCAGTGAATTTTGAAACGTTTCAAGAGTTTTTTCAAAATATTTTTTCTTCTCTGTAGTCTCATTTTTAACACGTTCTTCCAGATATCTGATAAACGCATCAAAACAAAGTTCGGTGTTTACTTTCGGAAATTTTTCTCCGCTGTTATCTATGATATTGAATAAATTTGATTGCATCTGGATATTTAATTTGCAACTATGTAATTTAAAAACGAAAACCCAACGAGAAATGGGGGTACCATCCTTCATTTGAGTGGCCGGCTATTAATTGAACTACCGTCATCATCGCAGGAGCATAATAAACCCCTCCGCCATAGCCCTGGTGAATAATGCTACTTTGATATCCTTTTGACCAGGTTTTTCCAATATCATAGAATCCAACCAGACCCAATTGTCCGGGTAACAAATAACTGCCAACCTGAAGGAGTTTGATTCTTGTTTCAAAGTTATTATAAAACAGGTGTTCTCCCGCATAGCGGTATTTTCGTGTTCCCCATAAATTACCATTCCCACCTAAAAACAGGGATTGATAAAAAGCTGTTTTCCCCAGGGTTATACCCCCACCTGTTCTGTTTGCAATTACGATGGCATTCTTAGCTATATTTCTATAAAGGGCGATTTCGGAACTTAATTGAATAAAGGATTCGGCATAACGGTTAAGTCCGGTATAAGCCTTCATGTTCATATTAAAATATCCACCACTGGTTGGAAGGAGCTTATTATCCCTGTTATCCCTGATGAAATCTGCTTTTAATCCTCCAAATAGCTTTTCTTTCTGAATAGTAAGGCTATCATAGGTGTTTATCTTGCTGATCTCATTAATAAATCGTCCAATATTCTTGTCGGGATCAAAGCTGTAGTATTGCAGGGCAGGCCCTATTTTAAAGCTTGTTTTTTTTGTATTCCATTGTAATGATGGAGAAAGTTCGGACAGATTAAAGCGGGTACGATAATATTTTATTCCAAGATCATCATTGTTCTCTGACTCATTTCCAAGACCAAAAAAATTCTGTATGTTATTGGGTGCATAGGTATCTGCATCAAGCAGGAAATCAGCATTTCCTAAAACTGTTTTCCAATGACCTTTGTAGTTTATTTTGTATGATCCTGTTGCTAATGACCCTGATACAAGCAGTTGTTGGGTATGGCTAAAGGGGATTTTGCGAAATCCTTCCTGATGAGTATACCCGAATCCTGCACCGATTATAATTCCATCATCCATATTATAACCTGCGGTAATCAGCGGCATAGTGACATTATATAGATTAACCTGAACAAATGCAGTATTTGTAGTATCGCTTGAAATAATCCTTTTCAGTTTCAGGGTATCGCCCGAATAAGTAGAATTGATCCCCGAATCATAAATCTTTATCTTTTGATTTGCCCCTTTCACCAAATAATTCTTTTGGCCGCTTCCTCCGATCACTCTCAGTTTTATATCAGATTTTTTTGTGTTTATTTCTACACTATCATCGCCGGCAGAGAGATAAATCCGTATTTCTTTGGTAAATTCAGGTTTATAGACTTTATCCATAATCAGCCCTTTTGTTTCTCCTGCCTTATTTATTTTGTTGATTACCAATCTTATGGCATTTTCAGGTGCATCATGAATACTTACTTTTTCATCTTTATTACTCGCCCTGATATCTACAATTGAATTGATAAAGCGATAATGCTGATCCATTGCCTCAGGAATTGCATCTCTTCTTAGCCGGAGATCTTTAAATAATTGATCATGCCTGATTTCATAAGATGATCGAGGCAGCCTCTTTAAGCTTTCCTCCAATACACTATCACTTACCGATTTAACAAATTCATGACTCAGATCCATCCAATCTTCATAGCTGAATTGCATTTTAGGATGAGGGTTGAGAAAATCTGATTTGAATAAAGAGTAATTCACACTTTTAATTTCAGGACCAAACCCTTGTATCGTAGGAACGGCCCATGAACGAGAAACAATGTGCGGTATCAGCCCTTGCATCACTCTTATTACCTGATCACGGTCGCGGGGAACAACCTCATAGTCCCTGGCTTTTTTTGAACCGGAGTTATACCAGCGGTATTGATCTTCATGTCTGTCCCAGTCGCCAATAAGCAGATCAAGCATTCTTGAACGGATAAATGTTTTTGCTCCGAAAGTGTTATCATTATCATCATAGATCTTTTCGAGCATTTTAGGAGTGTTGTCTGAATCTCCAAGAGGTTCGCGTGCCTCCAGAAGATTCAAAGTATTGGCAAAAAGTGGATTAAAGACACCCAGGGCAGAGTCGGGTACTACAACACCGATTATCGGTTCGCTAGCCGGCACTTTAACCGCATTGGCAATAGGAGGCACCATTAAAGCCGAATATGGATGTTGTGCACTAACAGCATCATCAATAAAATTGCGCACAAAAGTATTTTGTAATTCAGGAGGCAGGAGCATTTCTGAATTTTTGTTGACCTTTCTGAGAGTCCATTCCTTTCCGGTTTTGTCTACCAGACGTAATGAGGTTGTCTGCATTCCGCCGCCGCGCTTTACCGGACTAAGACCACCTTCAAAATCTGAAACAGAAATGAGAGGAACTTTAGTTTCTGCAGCCCATTCCTGACGATAATTTTCACCAAAGAGTTTTCTGTGAAAGCGGCTCACTTCATTATAGGCAGGATTTGCACGAATGATTGTACTGTCGGCCTTTACATGGTTAGCGCCAGGTGATTTATTAAAATCAGGTACTTCGTGATAAGGGATGCTATAATCAAATACCTTTTCTATATTCCCGTTTTTATAGGAGTAGTAGTTAATACTGGTACTTTTGTCTTCGAGCATATCTACAGTCACAAATCCCTGATCCGCATTGCCGTAAATTAAATTTTTCCCCTTTTTGATATATGATGCTTTGGCACCTGATCCGCTTATGATCTGATGGATTCCTTTATTTTTGATGAGTTGTAGTCCATGTTCATGTCCTGAAACATAAATTACATTAGGAAAACCCTCAAATACATCACTTACATCTTTGATCAGCTGCTTATATTTAGGGTGCGGTATATCCTCCGGGTTCAGAAAGACAGTAGAACGTAGAAGGGGATATAAGGAGCCAATAACAGGAAGAGGAATGAATAATTTATTCTGAAGTGTTGTAAATGGAAATAAATGGTCTTTCCATGAATAATAACCACCATGTACACCGTACGACTTAAATGGATGATGGGTAGAAAGCAAAACAGTTTTATTGCGATTTTTATAAAGTATTTCTTCAAGTTTAGTTAGAACTTCCGCTTTACTATTACATTCGCATTGATTGTCAGTAGAATACGTTTCGTATGGAAACAACCACCACTCACTATCCATTGCAATAACTACCATATTGCCGGATATTTGGATTTCAACAGGATCCGGACAGCCGTTTGCCGGCACTAATTTCAACAGGGAATCCTGCTGTTCCTGAAGGAAATTACTTTGTGCTTTAATTTTGGCCAGACCTTGTTTCCCCATTTTATCCCAGTCATGATTGCCCGGAATAAAATATACAGGGGCTTCTTTTGCACGCATGGGTTCATATTGAGAGCGTAATATATTTTTTGAAACTGCTTCTTCCTCACTTCCGGCTAAACCCATACCTCTCGGATAGATATTATCGCCCAGGTAAATGACTGTCGTCTTATCTTTAATAATCAGATCAGCAGCGTGATCAATAATTGTTTCTTGTTTGAAATTAATTTCACCGGCATCACCAATAAAAATAACCCGGCTTTTAATCTGAGACTGCGCCGAAGCAGCATCAATAATTAAGAATAATCCGAAGAATATCAGAATACTTTTCATGGGTTTAATTTAAACCTTATTATATTTCCATTATTACCCAGTTCTCCTCCTTCGTTGCTGATATACAAGTTGTTATCGCTGTCAAATGCAATTCCTTCAGGTTGATTAAATAAGCCCGGATCCAATGGATAAGTGGATTTTATTTTCCAGTTTTTATCTGAGATGACCAAAAGTTTATTAATGGAAGAAAGAATATACCACTCTCCTGTGTTTGGATTCTTCGCAAGTGCCGAAGGACGAAAGTCTTTATTTTTAAGTTCCGGTATCTGTTTAAGCTCAATGGAAGTATTCCCTTTTAATTTGATTTTGCCCTCAGCGGATAATTCAAATATATAGACACTGGTTTGTTGTTTTTTAGAATCCAAACTACATTTTTTACACAATACATAGATCAGACCATTCTCCGGATCGTAGGCTATACTTTCATATTCTTCTTTTGGGATCAGATCTTTCCATTCTTTTACGGCAGAAATATTTGCTGCTCCAAGGTCTTTTTGAGCTATAGTGAATAAACTTCCGTCGCTTCTTAAAACAATAATGTAGTCTTTGTTTAAAGCTATTCCTTCGTAATCACCTTTTTTTGCAAATTTACTAAGGATCAGATCCTCCTGCCCATAGACAAACCGATAGATGCTGCCATTTTCATCTTCTACGGCAAGGATGGTATCAGATTGCCAGTTAAAAGTTAAACCTGAAATTTCGTGCAGATCAGTCGGCAGAGAGAATTTTTCTGGTTTTGTCAGATCATATCCGGCCGGACTACCATAACCGGGTTTGGTTTGTGAACAAGCTGAAAACATAAGGGATATCAGGATTGTGCACAGGATTCCTGTTAGATTTAATCCGTGTTTTCTTTTTGTATAGCAGAAGCTGATTGAGATATGATTCATAATACATCTGTTTTGGCTGAAATTTGCTTTCAGAATATTCTGGTAATTGAGCAGATTTTTATCCCTCAATTTAAATTATGCTTGCTTTTACAATAATTATAAATAGCCTCCTGTGCACGTATGCCTTTATTTCTTTTAATAGCGATGTTTTGAAGTTTATTATCGAGAAGAACGGCTGAAGTATCATCCTCAATCTGAATATTAATGATATCTTTTATTTCCTGTTTTAATTCCGGATCATAGACAGGAAAACACACCTCAATCCGATTGTGAATATTCCGGTTCATCCAGTCAGCTGATCCTAGATAAATAGATTCATCCCCGTTATTATGAAAAATAAAGACTCTGCTATGTTCTAAATACCTGTCTACAATTCTTCTGATACTTATGTTTTCACTCATTTTCTTTATGCCCGGAATCAGACAACAAATACCTCGGACAATCAGATTAACCTTTACACCTGCTTCCCCGGCTTCGTAAAGCCTGGAGATCATTGTTTTTTCTTCCAGATTATTCAGTTTAATAGTGATGGAGGCAGGTAATCCCTTTTTTGCATTCTGTATTTCCTGATCTATTAAATCAAGAAATGCTTTTGCTAAATTAAATCTAGCCACAAGCAGGTGGCTGAAATGAATAACAGTATTCCTGCTCATACTTTTTCTGGACGACAGCATTCTGAAAACGTTCGCCAGATCATATAAAATATCCTGATTTGCAGTTAAGAGGTTATGATCTGAATAAACAGTAGCGGTATTTTCATTCAGATTACCGGTTGACAATAATCCGTAATAAAGATATTTGCCCTGTTCTTTTCTCTTAACCAAAGCTACCTTGGCATGTACTTTAAGATTAGGGATACTATATAAAACTTTAATTCCTGCAGCCCTCATTTGATTAGCCCACCTGATATTGTTGGCCTCATCAAATCTTGCCTTCAGTTCAACAAAAACAGTTACTTTTTTACCATTTTTTACTGCAGTCATTAATGCCTGAAGAATTTTAGACTCTGTAGCTACCCTGTAAATAGTAGTATGGATTTCATCTACATTTCTGTCAATTGCAGCCTCATTAAAAAATCGTAATACGGTATTGTAAGACTCATACGGTGTGTTTATCAGAATATCTTGCTGATGAATTTCTGAAAATATAGAGTGCGACCTGAAACGATATTGCAATGGCTTTTGCTCAGGATATTTCCATTCAGGATTTTTTATCGGTAATTTGAAAAAGTCTTTTAAATTGTGATAGTTCCCGCCGGGCATGGTGCTGGTTTCCTGAAGATTGAAATACTCTGTCAGTTTTTTTAACAGTTTATCAGGCATTGCGGGAGGATAAAGCATTCTGGTTGCTAAACCATATTCCCTTTTTTTAATTTTTTCCTCAATCTTTTTTCTCAGGTCACCTTCATATTCATTCTCGAGGTCTAATTCAGCATCCCTTGTGATTTTAAAAGAATATACTCCCGTAATTTTTTGATCCGGAAATATATAATGGATGTTTTCCCTGATAATATCATCTATAAAAACAATATACTGAATATTCTCCCTGGTCAATGTATAGAAGCGAGGGGTCCGATCAGACGGAATATTAATGATTATCAGTTTTTCATTTTCTTCATGCCCTGTAGATACGGCAAAGTATAACTGATTGTTTTCAGGGAAAAAATTGCTGCTTTCTTCGAGATAGCTTATCTCAAGAAATGCTGCAAGATTTGAAAAAAAATGATTTTCTGTATCCTGAATTATAGACTCAGGTATTGGCCTGTTATAAATAAAATGGATTTTGTTTTTTTCTAATTCCGGAAGGATATTATCGCTTAAGATTTTGCCATATAATTCCTGATTGTGTTGAATGATTAGTTTTGCTTCTTCATAGGTATTGGTTTTACCCGACAGCTCTGTTTTAAAATCATGACTGATCTTTTTTATGGCAGAGAGTAACGGTATCCGTACCCGATAGAATTCATCCAGATTGGAGGTATAAATTGCTAAAAAATTAATTTTTTCCAGTAAGGGTACATTAGTTTTTAAAGCTTCTTCCAGAATACGCTGATTAAAAGAAAGCCAGCTTAGATCGCGATCAAAAAAACGGATTGTTGCCATTCATTTAAGAGTAAATAAGGACAATTGTCAGAAATGTTAAGACCGATACGATTAATCCATACATGAAGATATTATAGGCTAATCTGAGTAGTTTGAATTTTTTACCAAGCACTACTCCCTGTGAAAAAACATCCTTGATTAATGTACCATATAAATAATCACGATCTTCCATCATTTCCAACATCCCTTCCCTGTAGTCTTCCAGTTTCATTTTATGAAAATTCCCAAAAAACAACAGGTTAACCTTCTTTTCTTTAACCTCTTGTACATTGTGGTAACCATCGGGAATGGAAGGCCTGGTAGCGAGTATGGCAATAACTGTTGTGGTCAGACTGGCACATAACAACATTGCGGTCGGAAAGATGAGGTGAGGGTTATTATCCAGCTTTCCAAGTAATAAAGCTATCGTGATCGAAAGAATGATGGAGTTTACAGTTATGAGTATATTAGCTTTATTATCAGCCATATCACTCAGACGCTGATTATTGGTAGAGGTAATCCGAAACATGGTTTCTATACCTCGTTCAGGTCTTTTGTCTTTAACTAAAAAGGAATTTTCTTTGGACTCATCATTCCCGGTTAAAGTAGCCTGTACTTCTTTACTTTTTAGCCATTCAATATTTTGTTGCTTCTTTTGCTCCAGAAGATTTCGGCAATAATCAGTATGATACTGATGCTTTTCCAGAAGTTTTATAGTGTTTTTAAGCCATTCATTTTTGTTAACCTTTCCTCCAAAGGCCTCAGCCTCCTTACGCATTAATTTATTTCTGGTTTTAAAGGAGTCTATACCAAAATGAAACATATCAGCATCGCATACAATTTCTTCAAGCAGATTTTTGGGATTTTGAGGCAGACGGGTAGCCAATATACAGTTGTGTACTGTCTTGATAAAATCTTCATCTGATTCTTTTCCTCTCAGAAAGGAATCAGCAAGATTAGCACCACGTATTTCATGCTCCGGATATCCACCATCAAAGTATCCGGTATCATGGAAATATGCTGCTATTAATACAATCGTAAACTCCCGTTCTTCCAGTTGATAGTGTTCTGCTATTTTTTTGGCTGCATCGCTTACTTCCTGAATATGTATCTCATTATGAAATTGTAATTTAGAAATATCATGATTTGCGATATAATTCCTGATAAAATCAAAAGCTTCGGTGATCAGCGTTTTATACTCCATAATTCTTTTACTATGTATCAGTAAATATAAGTAAAACTTGACTTTGGCTCATTAATCAGGTTAATACTGACTTTCGTATTGATCATCATTATCAGGGAATCCTGATGGCTTAAAGCGTTGCCGAGACCCCTGGATTTACTCACCAAAAATTAATAAAACGCATGAAAAAGTCGTTTGAGACAGGTTTTAATATGATACCATTGAAAGATATCATTAAGCAAAGTGTATAAAGGCAGTCAAAAATCAGATTGGATCTGCTACCAGACATTCAATAGATTATGACTTAAAAATGAAAATGTTCTTTCATTGCCAAACTGAAATCTGTAAAAGCAATTTCAGGCTCTGCAATTTCCGGATGCCATAGCTTTTCCCATTCAAAACTGTAATAGCCTTTGTATCCCTCTTTATACAGTATATCTATTGCCTCAAAAATTGGTACATCACCTTTGCCAAGAAATGTATATTGTAATTTGTCCCCTGTAAGTTTGGCATCCTTAAGATGAGTATGGCGGATATATTTCTTGAGTTTCCGGTACACCAATGCAGGAGATTCCTTCGTGATGGTCCACATGTTTGCAATATCCCATACTAATGCAATATTTGGATGGGATGCAGTTTTCATCACTTTTAAAATATCATCTGAACCGGAAAAATCCCCATGCGTTTCGAGCAATACAATTACTTTACGTGATTTGGCATAATCACCAAGACTTAGCAGATTTTCGGCAACCGTTTTTATCGTTTCATCACGTTCGCGGTCTTTCGGAAATTTATTCGGAAATACTCTTACAAAAGGACAATCAATCTTTTCCGCCAGATCAATAAAAGATTTAGCTTCGGCCATGCTTTTATCTTTCTCAGGTCCCTGATGGAAATGCATATTGGCAGAGGCCCCCAGATTGATAAATTTCAATCCCTTTTCTTTCATTAATGCCAGGGTAGTACTGATCTTTTCAGGTGTACTGAATTCATCACATTTTGTAAGGTCCATCTGCCGGTTTAAACCTCTTAACTCTAAACCTGAGTACCCATGATCTGCCGCAAAATCAACAATCTGCTGAAATTTCCAATCCGGACATCCTAAGGTTGAGAAGGCCAATAAGGGTTTTTTACTTGCAAAAGTAAAAGCTGAGCCTGTTAATGCTGCTGTAGCTAAGATAGCTGAGTTTTGCAGGAATTCTTTTCTGGTATAAGACATAAAATAGAGTTAAGAATATGTGTAAAAATGATAAATGCTTTTCATTTGTTCTAACGGATTTTTAAAATTCTCAAAATCCGGAAATCTAATTTAATTCATACGGATAAATCATAATACTTTTTAAATTGTGAGTATGAATATATCATAGTTTAATCAATTAAAAATGAACAGGTTTATGAGATTATTTATTGCTTTTGCAGTTCTTTTATTTGGTTCCTGTGTTTCAGAAGTGCTTTATGCTCAGGACAGACTGGTTTCACGCGGAAATATCCCGATTCTTGGATGGTACAGTATTCCTCCGGATCAGGCTACAGTTGCCCGTTACAGGGAAATGAAAGAGGCTGGATTTGACATCAGTTTCTCATTTTTAGGAAACCCCGAAGATGTTCAGAAAACATTAGATGCAGCACATCAGGCAGGTATGAAGATCGTAATCGGCTGTCCGGAATTAAAGTCGCAAACTGAAACCATTGTTAAACGTTTTATGAAACACCCTGCCCTGGCCGGGTATTTTTTGAGGGATGAGCCTCCGGTAGATGGATTTGCTGATCTTGGTAATTGGGCAAGAAAGGTTAATTCCTTCGATCCTGAGCATTTTTGTTATGTCAATCTGTTCCCTAATTATGCTACATCCGCTCAGTTAGGGACAGCTGATTACAGGGATTATGTCAGAAGGTTTGCCAAAGAAGTTCCACTTCATTTTCTTTCATTCGATTCTTATCCTCTCACTTCTGCGGAAGGAGTTTATATTAAATGGC